>QLUB01000082.1 GCA_018725205.1 candidate division NPL-UPA2 bacterium | reverse complement strand
TTTTACGCGCGACTACCAAGTAATTATGGCGTTTAACCTAATGGGAGCGACTATGCTGGTGCTCGGTATGCTCATTGCGGACATCCTCTACGTTGTGGTTGACCCACGCATTAAGTATTAGGCAGGTGAGATAATGGCTACAGCAAATCCCCAAGTGACCAAACCCTATACCAGTATGGCCGCTAAAGAAGAAACCTTTTGGTCTCTGACTTGGTATCGCTTCCGTCGACACAAACTGGCTATGTTCTTTACCGCCGTCCTATTGGTGATGTACGCTATCGCGTTAATCGCGCCCTATATCGCCCCACACGACCCCATGGCCATCCACGTCGGCCCCCGTTTTGCGCCCATGAGCCCTGAATTCCCCTTCGGCACTGATCGTTTGGGACGCGATCTACTGAGCCGCGTACTGCATGGCAGCCGCATCAGTCTAATGGTAGGCTTTGTAGCAGCGGGCATTGCCATGACGCTCGGGACTTTAGCGGGCGCTGTCGCCGGCTACTTTGGCGGGGTCATTGACGACGTGATTATGCGTATCTGCGAAGTTATGATGGCGATCCCCACGTTTTTCTTGCTGCTGACTGTAGTGGCCATCTTTGAGCGCAGTTTGCTCAATATAATGCTGGTCATCGGGTTTACCACCTGGCCCTCTGCGGCTAGACTTGTACGCGGGCAGTTCCTTTCCTTGCGCGAGATGGACTACGTCGAGGCGGCGCGCTCCGTCGGCGCCCGTAACTCGCGCATCGTTATGCAGCATATTCTCCCGAACTGCATGGCCCCCATAATTGTCTCGACCACGCTTCGCGTCGGCGGTGCCATGTTAACTGAGGCCGGGCTTGCCTTTATTGGCTTAGGGGTTACCGACCCACCCAGTTGGGGCTCCCTCATGGAAACCGGGCGCCACACGCTGCGTTTCGCCCCGCATATGACTTATATCCCCGGGCTGCTAATTTTTGCCACTGTCTTGGCGTACAACTACATCGGCGACGGTTTACGCGATGCGCTCGACCCGAAACTCAAATAGAATGCTTCGCGCCATAGGTCGCCTGATGGTGGCGTTGCTGACAGCAACTGCGCTCGGAACAACTGCCCTCGCCGCAGCTCCGTCCCAATGGCCGGAGGGCTGGTCGCGCGAGCAGCGCGTTACCGAATCGCAGCCGCACTACGGTCACCGAAGCGCTCCGGCCGGGCCGGACAGCCTGTGGCTGACATCGGTAGCCTATCGAGGGGCCGAAACAGTTCTCGAGGTCACGCTCTTTAACCTTAAAAGCAATGCGGTCGACGCAAGCGTCACCCTCCCGCTAACTTACTTGCTGCGTGGTTTTACTATACACGAGTCACCTGCCGGACTTACGGTGATATGGGTGGAACGGCAGGAAGGCATAGAGAGCACTCTGCATAAGGCCACGCTCGATGCAAGTGGGAAGCTTGTGCGGCACGAGATTTTCTGGCGAACCCCGGCGCTTGCCGACTCCCCTTCTGTGGCCGTGGCCGATGACGGTACGCTCTATATCGCGCTAAGCGCCGCAATTGACGGACATCACGCCATCCACTTGCTTAGTGCAAAGCCCGGGAGCGAGACTGCGGCATTGACCCGCCTCACGACCCCGGATGAACTCGCAACCGTGCCTAATATCGCCATCGCCGCAGACAAACTACACCTAGTGTTTCACAGGCATCGGCAGCACCATTCTTGGGCGCGCTACCACCTATATGACCTGCCGTCGCTCGCACGTGTTGCCACAACCGAGCTTGGGCCCGTGCCGCAGGACCACAAGCACCCACCTACGCTCCTCGCGAACAGCGACGGGTCGGTGACCTTCATATGGCAACGCATGACCGCTGGCGGCGGGCAAGTAGTCGCACGAGAGCCTGTGCAGGGACGCTTAGTTAACGGCCGATGGCAAGAGCCGCTAAGTCCTGTTATCCACTTGCGAGGCAGAATACTGACCGGTCGCGGTGCGCGCGGAGAGGACGGGCGCATTCTGGTAGTGGCCATGGTGGAAGTAGGCCGCGCTTGGCAGGTGAAGAGCATTTTGCGCGATGGAGAGGGTAACACGGTGCGAGCCGGGTACGCCACCATTACGCGCGGCAATGCCTTAGGCGCGAGACCGCTTATAGTTCGGGATATTGGCGTTGTGACCTTCTTTAGCCACGATGACCTAGGCCGCTCACACCTGTATCTCGTACAGACCGCTACCCCCGCTAGACGCACCTTGGCTTTTCGCGTTGGCCTAAACCCGCATTCGCCGTGGGCAGATGCCGCCTATAAATACGTGAGCCTACTGACCGGCGCGCTGTTTATGGCGTTTGGCGCAACAGGCGCTATGGTTGTTAGCTTAGCCGTTGTTTTGCTGATGACGCACTTAGGCCTATTCTCAGCCAGCAAAACCGGCAACTACCTTCGCCTTGCCCTGCAATTTGCGATTATCGCCGCACTAAAGCAGCCGGACAGTTTGCTGTACTTTGGCGCAGTGATGCTCCCGGGTGTAGCCGCGATTGCTTCCTTCGGAGCGGCAGCTCTGCTGGCCATCGCTGTTGTCCACTTCGCCGACTTAGCCATCGATGACTATCTAACACTCTCATTTACAGCCTTGCTGTTTGTTATGGGCGATACTTTTACTAGCTTGTTTTTGGCGGGGGTAGGACGATGGTAGAGAGGCTACGACGTGTTGTACTGGCTGCGGTGTGGCTGATTGTACTCGTGTTGCCGCTGTTAACAGGCTTCGCCATGGTGTTCTTTTCGATACAACATCGCGCTCTAGCGCTTAACTTACGCCCTTGGCTTATCGCCCTAGTAGTTCTATTACTTGTCACTGCAGTAGCAGATGCGCGTTACCGGAAACGTGTAGCGCAGCGAGAGGAGGCCCGTAATGTCTAGTCCCATGCTTGAGGTCAAAGATATCCGCACTGCCTTCCACATCCGCGAAGGCGTAGTTCCTGCCGTAGACGGCGTGTCCCTGTATATCCATAAAGACGAAACGCTGGCCATAGTGGGTGAAAGCGGTTGCGGTAAAAGCGTCACAGCGCTGTCAATTATGCGCCTGATTAAAAGCCCGCCCGGCAAGACCGAGCGCGGCGAGATTATCTTCGACGGCAAAGACTTGCTTAAGCTCAGCCTCAAAGAAATGCGCGAAATCCGGGGCAACGACATCAGCATGATTTTCCAAGAGCCGATGACCAGCCTTAACCCGGTCTATACGATTGGTGACCAGATCTCCGAGGCTATTGTCCTGCACCAAAAGGTATCTAAGAGCGAGGCGCGCACGCGTACGGTAGAAATGCTACGCAAAGTGGAAATCCCGCTCCCCGAGCGGCGCTTTGATGAGTTCCCCCATCAGCTTTCGGGTGGCATGCGTCAGCGCGTGATGATCGCTATGGCGCTCTCCTGTAACCCGAAACTCCTAATCGCCGATGAACCCACGACGGCCTTAGACGTGACCATTCAGGCGCAAATCCTCGACTTAATGCGCAACTTGCGCCAGACGCTCGGCATGAGCATTATGCTGATCACCCACGACCTCGGCGTGGTAGCCAGCATGGCTGACCGAGTGGTGGTCATGTACGCTGGCAAGGTGGTCGAAGAAGCGCCGGTGCGAGAGACGTTTAAGAAGCCTATGCACCCGTATACGCACGGACTGCTTGACTCTATCCCCCACCTAGCGCGCGACGTCAAAGAGCTGCACGTTATCTCGGGCACAGTGCCAAACCTGTTATACCTCCCTGAAGGCTGTCGCTTTGGGCCGCGCTGCCCCTATGTACAGGATAAGTGCCGCCAGACGCAGCCGACACTGGTGGAAGCCGAGCCCGGACACAAGGTAAGCTGTTGGTATCCTATCAGGGAGGCAAGGGGGTAGAACGCTATGGCAATGAAACTGGATCAAGTCTCACCTAATCTCTTAGAGGTAAATAATCTGGTTAAGTACTTCCCTATTAAGGATAGTTGGTTTGGCAAGCCGAAGAATTTCGTCCGCGCTGTTGACGGGGTAAGCTTCTTTATCCGCCGCGGCGAGACCTTGGGGCTGGTCGGCGAGAGCGGCTGCGGCAAAACGACCACGGGTCGCACGATCTTGCGTTTGCATGAGCCGACCGGAGGCCAGATTATCTTTGACGGCACCGATCTCCGCAAACTGCGCACCGAAGACCTCAGGAAAAAGCGCAAGGATTTAGGTATTATCTTCCAAGACCCTTATTCATCGCTTAACCCCCGCATGACAGTAGGCGATATCATTGGCGAGGGGCTGCTGGTGCAGGGCTTAACTAACGTCAGGGAGCGCACGGAGCGCGTCCACGCCATGCTGGAGGAGGTAGGCCTAGCTCCCTACCACTACCGCCGCTTCCCGCACGAGTTTAGCGGTGGCCAGCGCCAGCGCATTGGCATTGCCCGCTCGGTTATCTACAGCCCGAAACTCATTGTCTGCGACGAACCTGTTTCCGCACTAGACGTCTCCATTCAGTCACAAATCCTTAACCTCCTGAAAGACCTGCAAAAGAAACGTAATCTCACTTACCTCTTTATTGCGCATAACCTAAGCGTTGTAAAGCATATCAGCGACCGGGTCGGGGTTATGTATCTGGGTAAGCTGGTCGAGCTCACTACTTCGAAGAACCTCTACGCCCAGCCTACCCATCCCTATACACAGGCATTGCTTTCGGCCATTCCCCATGCCGACCCGGATATGCGCATGGACAGGCAGAAGCTTAAGGGCGACGTGCCCAGTCCTGTTAACCCGCCTTCGGGCTGCCGCTTCCATACGCGCTGTCCCATCGCCGTCGAACAGTGCAAAGTCGACGACCCGGTATGGCGCGAAATTCGCACGGATCACTTCGTGGCCTGTCACCTCGCCAAATAGCCGAGCTAAAACCCGCCCAGCTAAATGCTAGGCGGGTTTTGTATTGGGAAGAGCTTTAGCTTTTTAGCAGGGCCTGCAACTCACTCAGGCCGATAACAGGTACGCCTAGAGTTAGAGCCTTAGTGAGCTTCTCCCCCGCCTTCTCGCCTACGCGAGATTAACTTCTGCCCGCTTGAGCTTATCCAGCAAAGTGTGGGTAGCAGGCAGGGCGAAAAACTCGGTGACGCGTGTACAAAAGCACCGCCCCCCTTGTTTCACTAAAGAAATGACGAAAAAGTCACAGATTAAAAGAGCGTCAATTATGGCAAGATTCCAAATTACCGTGTAGAATAAAGCTAGAGTAATCTTATTTCTATCCACTTTAGGATATGGTTCCGGCCACTACATTGGCCTATTTACTTACGACCGTGCAGCGGCGAAGCAGGCTACTGTGTGTCGATTACAACTTTCTATGTCTCGTTACGCCAAGCTAATTTATAACTTTGGCGTTACCCTGCCAGTTTACTTATATCCCACCAAAAAAAAGGAGTGAAGAAAGTTGCTAAGAAAATCTCTGGTTGGTCTTGCCGTAGTGGCAATGGTGGCGACGATGTTTCTTGGGTTGCCCTTAGCCGAAGCCAGCGCCCCCATCCGCGTAACCATTAACGGCACACCTCTGGCACTCGACGTAGCTCCCACTATTCAGAACGGCCGTACTCTGGTGCCCATGCGCGCCATTTTCGAAACGCTAGGCGCACAAGTACACTGGGATGACGCCACTAGCACCATCCGCGCGTACCGCCGCGAGGACGCGATTGTCCTAGAGCTTGGCAACCGCACGGCATGGGTAAATGGGCCTTCTCGCCAGCTAGACGTAGCCCCGGTGGCTATCGGCGGCCGCACTATGGTGCCGCTGCGTTTTGTAGCTGAAGCCCTCGGCGCACAAGTCGCTTGGGTTGACGCCACGCGCACCGTAACCGTGCAGCACACCCCGTATACACCAAAGCCCGTCGGCGGCACCATTACTTTTGGCGCCTTCACCGAACCAGTAATTCTTAACCCCATCCTGAGTACCGACACCGCTTCCGCCGATATCCACGGTTGGATTAACTGGGGCTTAGTCCGTAGTGGGGCTGACCTAACCATGCGCAACAACATTGCTGACCGCTGGTCGTGGGACCACGCAAACCTCACTTGGACTTTCTGGCTAAGGCCCGACGTCAGGTGGAGCGACGGCCGTCCACTCACCGCGCGCGACGTTAAGTTTACTTTTGACACCATCCTGCACCCCGACTACGACGGTGCTCGCCGCACTATCGTAGAGCATGTGGCCGAAATCACGACCCAAGGCGACCACATCGTGCGCTTTAGAATGCGCCAAGTCGACGCCCCCTTCCTCTTTAACATTGGCCTTGGGCTTATCCCCCACCACATCCTCGGCCACGTGCCGGTACGCGAACACCGCGCGCACGCCTTTAGCCGCCAGCCGCTTGGCGCAGGTCCTTATCTGCTTGAGCGCCTTATCCCTGGACAGTTTGTTGTGCTCCAGCGTAACCCCCTCTTCTGGATGGCGCCTCGCCCATATATCAATACCATTGTCTTCAGGCGCTACGCTGACATCAATGTAATGCAAGCCGCTTTTGAAGCTGGCGACATCGACTGGATGAGCATCACCCCCGATGCAGTCGACCGCGTGAGGCGTGAAATGGCGGCCCGCGCTAACTTCCGCGAAATCCCCAGCCACGGCTACGACTATATGTCGCTTAACCTTGACAACCCCATCCTGCGCGACCGCCGCGTACGCGAAGCCTTAAAACTGGCGCTTGACAGACCTGCGATGATCAGAAGCGTGCTTAATGGCCTCGGCACCGTCATCCACGCCCACCAGATTCCCACCACATGGGCAACCGGTGCCGCTAACCTCAACACCTACGCCTTTAACCAGACCCGCGCGAGACAGCTACTCGACGAGGCGGGCTGGCGGATTCCCGCGGGGCAGACTATGCGCCGCCGTGACGGCTCGCCGACCGGCGACCTGATGCGCCTTGGCATACAGTGGAACACAGGCAATACCATCCGTCAAGACACCGCCGCTATGGCCGTAAGGCAGTGGCGCGAGATTGGTGTAGACGCAGCAGATCGCCCGACTGAGTGGTCGGTCATGCTTGGTGACTTCAGCGCCAGCCGATTTGAGGTTATCATTATTGGCTGGGCACTGGGCCTTGACCCCGATCCATTCCCCTTCTTCCACTCCTCTCAAGCGGTGCGTGGTGCAGACGGCATGATCCGCGCCTTCAACCGCAATCCGTTCATCAACGCGGAAGTGGACAGATTGCTTGAAGCCGGTCGCCTTACGGTAGACATAGCCGAACGCCGCGCCCTCTACCAACAAGTCGACCAAATCCTAAACCGCGAGCTGCCCTATATCTGGCTATGGCAGCGAACAGTTGTTCGCGGCGTGGCAAGGCATATCGACGGCCTGATTGAGTCGCCCATCGGTACGGTCTTCGGAGAAGCCCGCTTTATAAGAAGGTAGCGACTTCTGCGCTGGGGCAGAGCGTAGCTCTGCCCCCCGTTTTGTGCAAACGCATGAATCCCGCAAGGGGAATTCATTTAGATTAATCTAAGAGGGGGTTTTGAGCTTGGGACGCTATATTGCGGGGAGACTCCTCCAGTCTCTTTTTCTCCTTGTCGGCGTGTCTATCTTAACTTTTACTATTATTCAGATGGCACCGGGCAGCTTTGCCGAGTTAGTCGGCGAAGCAATCGATGCCACGGCAGAGGACAATGCGCGTTTAATAGCCTTATGGGGCTTAGACCAGCCCGTGCATATTCAATATTTGCGGTGGGCGCGAAATGTGTTGGGCGGTAACTTTGGCCGCTCTTTAGTTACCGCGCGCCCAGTGTTTGACATGATTATGGAACGAATGCCGGCTACTATTGTATTGAATCTCTTGATCGTGTTTTTTGTTTACCTGATTGCTTTGCCGGTAGGCATCATCTCCGCTGTAAAGCAATACTCGGGGTTTGACCATGTCATGACCTTCCTAGCCTTTATCGGCAGCGCCATGCCGGGATTCTTCTTTGCGATGATGCTTATCTACTATGTCGCGATGAATTTTCAGCTCGTCCCTATATCTGGCTTGGCTACATTTGGTGTTGAATGGGGCCAGGTACCCTTTATGACGTGGTTGGGCGACCGCCTGCGCTATTTAATTCTACCGCTTACAGTAGGCATTTTTGGTGGTTTGGCCGGGCTTGTGCGCTTTATGCGGGCCAGTATGCTCGATGAGATTAACCAAGACTACGTACGTACGGCACGTGCTAAAGGTTTATCCGAAGGCGTGGTTATCTTTAAGCACGCGTTACGCAACAGCTTGCTCCCGATTGTAACCACGCTGGGCTTTACGTTTAGCGGAATGCTTGGCGGGTCGATAATCATCGAAAGTATTTTTGCCTGGCCTGGGGTGGGACTACTGGCTCTTGGCGCCATTTTTACGCGCGACTACCAAGTAATTATGGCGTTTAACCTAATGGGAGCGACTATGCTGGTGCTCGGCATGCTCGTTGCGGACATCCTCTACGTTGTG
>QLUB01000081.1 GCA_018725205.1 candidate division NPL-UPA2 bacterium | reverse complement strand
CGCCACCCTCCCGTCCCGCTACTCTACGCTACCACAAGGCCAGACATGATACAACCCGTTCCTTTCAAGTCCATTCGCGAACAGATAACGGCAGCTCGCTGCGGATATACCCACATGCAGAACAAGTTTTGCTTGTCGCTTGGAACCGGGGTGCGCAGGTGAGTGCGCTGCCGTACCAGTGGGACTTGTACTCTAGCTGCCGTCTGAATTCATGCCAGCCGACAACCCCCTTACGGGGGGGGAGTCCGTCACTTAGCACTAGGGTTCTACCGCCTCTTGCGTAGGACGCACCGAGTTGCACAGCTCACACAGGTCACATTCGGTTAGACGGCCCTCGAATATGTTGCGGATGGTGTTTTTGAGCTCGCGTCCCCCCTGCAAGCATTTCGCATGCAGAACCAGCCGCGCTCGACAATAAAACGCCAAGGGCGCTGCGACAAAAATCGCGAATATCCCCTGAGCGAGATCGGATGACATTGATTCTCCTAGACACGTAAATTCATATGGTACAATTGTCTCCTCCACCAGCCGCACAAAAATACTGCACGGAGGGGGTGCTCATTAACTTCTTTCCTCCAAAAAGTTGCATATGCGGTAAAATGACCACGAAGGAGGCATTCGACTTGGCAAACGACCTCTTTGGGAGTGCGATCATTCTAGCCGGTGGGAAGAGCAGCCGCATGGGCTTTGGGAAAGAGCATATGGAGATCGCGGGTACGCGATTGCTGTGTGGCCTCGCTGACCAACTGCGGCAAGTGTTCCCCGAAGTGCTCGTCGCGAGCTCCCTACTTTCATCAGAAGACAATTGTGGCTGCCCTGTAGTGCCCGACACCTTCCCCGGCCTCGGTCCACTCGGCGGCCTTCACGCTGCACTCAAGCAAGCCCAGAGCCAATTTGTTTACGTGCTGGCCTGCGATATGCCCAATATTAACCTGCCCTATGTCACCTATATGGCGAATCTCATAAGAACGGCAGCAGTGCCCCCGGCTGCTGTGGTTACCTCCAGTGCCGATGGCATTGAACCACTCAATGCTTTTTACAGTAAGGCCCTGCTCGCTATAATTGAGTCTAATATTAATGCGGGGAGGCGCAGTTTCGTCGCTGTCCTTGCGGATAGCAATGCATTGGTCGTGGAGGAAAGTATAGCACGGCAGTTTAGCCCCGATTGGCAGATGTTTTTCAACATAAACACGCCAACGGACTATGCCTTTTTCGAGGCACTCTGCCAGACAAAAAGAGCGCGTGCATGAGAGACATCACCGAAGTGAAAATTCGCCGTTTCAACGACGGTCATACAGAAGACATCGTTGACCTGGTGGCGGCTGAATCCGTGTTGACTATTCAGGTAAACGGGGAGCGACAAGGCCTCACTATGTGCAGTCCTTCGCATCTTAAAGAATTAGCCCTAGGCTACCTGTTGGCGGGGGGCATCATCAGCACCGCAACGCGAGTAACGGGTTTTAGTGTGGACGAAGAAAAGGTCATGGTCAATGTCCTAGTGCCGGAGTTTAGGGCTTTACCCAATCGCATACCAGTGCGCACCTCCGGCTGCGGCTTAGGCGAGGTGTATCTCGAAGCGCTGTCAGAAATCGGTAAGAACTCATCCCCGCTTAACCTGACCATCGAGCAGTTATTTTCGGCTGTAACAACACTAGGCATCCAGTCCCACATCTTTCGCCAGACCGGCGGTGTGCACAGTGCCGGTCTGTACCATGTCGGGGAGCTCGGCATGTTTTTTGAAGACATTGGTCGTCACAACGCAATTGATAAGGTGCTCGGTTGTGCCTTTCTGCAAGAGATTGATCTCTGGATGAGTGCCTTGGTCATGAGCGGACGCATTTCATCGGAAATGGTTCTTAAGGCTGGACGCATGAGAGTCCCGGTCTTAGTTTCGCGCTCCGCGCCCACTTCTTTGGCCGTGGACTTGGCGGGGCGGCTAGGTATTACACTGGTCGGCTTTGTGCGCGGACGGCGACTAAATATCTACACATGCCCAGAGCGCGTCCTTGCAACCACATTCGAGAGGCATTAGATAAGCCGGCGCCGTGGGCGTGCTGTTGGTGCTTCACTGTCGGGCGTTATGTCGCCCGCGAGCTCGTCCACGGCGTCTTAGGCTTCAATACACCTGTCTTCTTGCTGATAGCTTTGAATTTCGGTGGACATAATGCAATACATAAGCCACATTTTGCACATTGGTCTTGAATGATGACACAAGGCTCACTTTTTGCACCCCTAATGGCGTCAGCCGGACAGGCTTTCATGCACAGCCCGCAAGCCTTGCACAGTTCAGGGTCGATCCAAAAGGCAATCAGTTCCTTGCAGTGCAATGCCAGGCACGCTTTATCATGAATATGGGATTCATATTCATGGCGGAAATAACGCAGGGTAGTGAGCACCGGATTGGGCGCAGTTTTGCCGAGCCCGCAGATCGAGCCTGCGATAATCGCCTTCGCCATCTCCTCAAGCAAAGCTAGGTCACCCGGCAAGCCCTCGCCCTTAGTGATAGCGGTCAAGATATGATGCATCTGGTAGGTGCCTCCGCGACAGGGCACACATTGCCCACACGATTCATGCACCGTAAACTCCAAAAAATACCTAGCGATATCAACCATGCAGGAGTTTTCGTCTAACACAACCATGCCACCTGAACCCATCATGGCACCGGCGCTGCGTAGCGAATCGAAATCAACCGAAAGGTCTAACAGTTCCTCCGGCAGACACCCGCCCGATGGGCCGCCTGTTTGTACTGCTTTGAAGCGTTTGTTGTCGGGGATGCCGCCACCAATGTCGTAGACTATTTCGCGCAGGGTAATCCCCATGGGTACTTCTATGAGGCCACAATTCTTAATTTTACCTGTCAAAGAGAAGACCGCCGTGCCGGGGCTGTTTACGGTGCCGGTGGAGGCGAACCAGTCTGCTCCGCGCATGATGATGGCAGGTACCATAGCAAAGGTCTTTACATTGTTAAGTACAGTCGGTTTGCCCCACAGCCCCTGTTCGGCGGGATAAGGCGGTCTCTCGCGAGGCCATCCCCGCCCCCCTTCTAGCGAAGCCAACAGTGCGGTCTCCTCGCCACAGACAAAGGCTCCCGCGCCTTGGAAAATTTCTACGTCGAAACTAAACCCAGAGCCCATAATGTTCTCGCCTAGTAAGCCCCACTGTCTCGCTAAATGCAAGGCTTTGTGCAGACGTGATAGCGCTAAGGGATACTCAGCCCGCACATACATATAGCCCCTCCGAGCGCCAATGGCATATGCGGCTATGGCCATTCCTTCCAGAACAGCATGTGGATCTCCCTCGAGAACTGAGCAGTCCATAAAAGCACCTGGGTCACCTTCGTCACAGTTACATACTATGTATTTTTCGGAGCCCTCAGCACTACGGCAGTATTGCCATTTCTTCCATGTTGGGAAGCCGCCGCCGCCACGCCCGCGCAGCCCCGAGGTTTGCACTGTGTCGATGACTTGCATGGGAGTGTATTCCTGCAACACTCTGCCTAATGACTGATACCCGTCGAACGCAACGAATTCTCGGATGTCTTCGGGCGCTATCAAGCCGCACCGCCTGAGGACTATCCGTTGTTGTCCACTGTAAAAAGGTATTTCGTGTTCAGTCAGGCTGCGGCTACCATCAACATTTTTATACAGTAAGCGGTCTACCACCGTGCCGTGGTCGAGTGATGCCGCTAGAATCTCTGGCACATCTTCGACCTTTATCCCAGTGTAGAACACACCTTGCGGCTCATATCTCACTAGGGGACCCTTTTCACAAAGGCCGTGGCATCCGCTGTAGGCAACCCCTACCTCTGCTTCTTGCCCTTCAAACAAGAGGTCTACGTCGACTTGCAAACCCCTCTCGGCGATCAATCGTTTGAACTCCGAGAGAACCCGCATAGCCCCCATGGCCACACACCCAGTGCCTGCACACACCAAGAATCGTGATTTCTGTCTGGCGAAAGCGGCCTGGCAACTCGCATGCGCTTCTGCCAGTCTAGCTGGTGAATCAATTCTAAAAGTCACCCTAGCACCTCCCTCACTGATTGCTGCGGCTCTTCCCCTTGTAATCCGCGAGACAATCTTTGACCTGCTTAGCTTTCATGTGAGCGTAGACCTTTTCATCAACAACCACAACAGGGGCTAATGCACAGGAGCCTACACAAGCGACCCGTTCCAAGCTGTACTCGAAATCATTGCTAGTGCCCCCTCTCTCAATCCCTAACTCACGTTCAAAGGCTTCAAGCAGTGGGGCTGCGCCTCGCACATGGCAGGCTGTGCCGCAGCACACTTTAATCGTATGCTTTCCGCGCCTAGCAAAATAGAACTGCGTGTAAAAGGTCGCCGCACCATAAACACGACTCTCGGCAACCGAGGTAAAGCGAGCCAAAGCGCTCATTGCACTCTCCGGCAGGAAACCAAACCTTTCTTGCACTGCTTGCAAAATAGGGATAAGTTCTTCACGTTGACCTTTGAATTTGGAAAACACCTCTAATAGATCGGCTTTGACTGTTTCAGGTGATGTTGACACCGGTCATCTTCTCCTTTACCTAGCAAGTAAGCGATTCTCGTGAAACATGGCGGTCAATTCTTTAAGTCGCGCCAAATCGGTGTCGCGCAAAGTGATGTTAGCGTCGACATGACCGAAGTGACCACACAGGGCCATACGGTAACAATTCGTGCCGAGGGCAATAATCTTGAGGGCGACGTCGGCATAGGAACATTCCACCCCGTAGAACACCGCGACATCATAGTTTTCGTGGGCTATGACCAAGTCCCCATGGTAGGGATTTATTTCGCATGCTGTGCGTGCCATGGGATAAGCGGGACGTTTATCATAGATGGGACGTATTTCAGCACCCATGGCTGCCGCCAAGCTTCTAATTGCCTTGGCGTGGCCTTTAGGCGCACCTTCCTCGTACCATAGGATTTTACGTGCTGGCACAACCATCACAGGTTTTTTTGCCTTGCTAACCATTGCGACAATCTTGATTAAGGCTTCTTTCAGGGGAACCATCGCCCCATCCACCAGGGCCATGTCTTCTGTGGGGTGCTCTATCTTGGCGATGGCCTCTGGGCCGAGCATCCAGCGATAATTTTCTTCCGACGGTCGTTGCGGCGCGTCTTTCATTTCTACCTGACCGCCTTTCCTGTTGCTTTTTCAATACGAACTGTGCTGACTTTAAGTTCCGAGACCACCGACATACTACATACGGCTGGGCTGGCCAGCACATTAGCAGGTGACTCGGCAAAATGGAAGCTCATGCAGACGACACCCGTAGGCACTAAGTCGGTAATTACTACGCGTGTTTTGATGGAGCCTCGCGCCGAGGTTACTTTGATAGTGTCCTCGGCAGAAACCCCTAGTTGAACGGCATCAACAGGATTGAGCTGCATTCTTTCTTCGTTAAGCAGTGCATTGAGACCGTCGACGCGCGAAGTCATTGTCCTAGTATGGTAGTGATAGAGCCTGCGTGCGGTGGTTAACACAAACGGGAACTCGGCGGAAGGTTTTTCAGTGGCAAAGGGTCGATAGTCGACTGTTGAAAACTGACCGATACCGCGGGCAAACCGCCCTTCTTCGCCTTTCCAAGACCTGCGATGCATAATTGCGGTGCCGGGGTGTTCTTCGTGCGGACAAGGCCACTGTAAGCCTTCCTGATTGAGCCTAGCATAGCTCATGCCGCCAAAATAGTGCGGCGTGAGCTGACGCACCTCATCCCATATTTCTTCTACAGAATTATGCTTCTAGGGGAGGCTGAGTTTTTGCGCCAATAATTGTATTATTTCCCAGTCCGGTTTGCTCTCGCCGATCGGCGAGACTGCGCGACGGATACGCTGGCAACGCCGCTCTGTATTGATAAATGTACCGTCCTTTTCGGCAAAGGATGCCGCTGGTAAGACTACATCCGCAAGCTCGGCTGTCTCCGAGAGAAAGATATCTTGCACCACAAGAAACTCTAGCGATGTTAGCGCCTGACGCACGTGCTCTAAATCTGGACTCGACAGCATCGGATTCTCGCCCATTATGTACATCGCTTTACACCATCTCTGGGGCAGAGGATGAAACATGTCGTTGATTGTCCTGCCGGGGACATCAGAGAGCTCTACCCCCCAAGCGCGAGAAAACTTGGCACGAATGTGCTCACTGATTTTGTTGGCAGGCACGGCTTGGGGAGTCTTGCCGTAGAAATCAAACTCCAATGCCGTAACAAGTTCGGAAGCGGCTTCTGGGGTCTGACCTGCAATGCGTTGCCAATACGTGTCCTCGTCAATGTCGCTGTGCACAGGCTGGTACCCGGTCAGGACATGGGGCAGACAACCCATATCACAGGCACCCTGCACATTATTTTGACCACGCAGAGGATTAACGCCAGAATGAGCTTTACCAAAATTCCCGGTAACCATGGCCAGATTAGTTAGCGCTAATACATTCTCAGTGCCACAGGTGTGCTGAGTCACACCCATGCAGTAGAAAATGCCCGCATTTGGGGCGGTAGCATATAGATGGGCAGCTTTCTCAATAGCTGCTGCTGGAACGCCCGTAATGTCAGCTACACGCTCGGGGCTGTACCCCTCCATAATAAATTCTTTCATTTCATCGAATCCATTGGTTTGTTCTGCAATAAAACTTGGGCTTTCCAGTCCGTCGCGCAAAATGACGTGTAATAGTCCGTTGAGCAACGCCACGTCTGTTCCTGGCCTTAGTTGCAAATGAACATCCGCTACTTCGGCTAAGGGAATGCGGCGGGGGTCAGCCACGATGAGTTTGGCTCCGTTTTTGGCCGCCCTTTGCATCCGGTAGCCGATAATGGGGTGGTTTTCGGTAGGGTTAGAGCCAATGACAAAAATGGCGTCGCATCCTTCGATATCGCTGATGGGATTGGTCATAGCACCGCTGCCCGTTGTAGTGGCCAGACCGACCACTGTGGGGGCGTGTCAGAGACGAGCGCAGTGGTCAATGCTGTTGCTGCCTAGAGAGCGCAAAAGCTTTTGGAACAAATAGTTATCCTCGTTCGTGACTCGCGCCGAACTTAGACCCCCCAGCGAATCAGGACCGTGTCTTGCCTGCACCTCTTGAAACTTACTGGCCACTAGGTGTAGTGCTTCGTCCCAAGAAGCTGGCTCGAATTGACCGTTGCGTTTGATGAGCGGCGTGGTCAGGCGATCGGGATGATTGACGAAAGAAAAGCCGTAACGCCCTTTGACACAGAGCTCTCCTTTGTTGACAACGCTGTCCCTGTCGCCTGTCACCCCGACAATTTTGCCATCCCGCAAACCGAGATGGATACCGCAGCCGCAGCCACAGTATGTGCACACGGTCTTGACTGAATAGGAGGGCGGGGTTCCCTGGCGCGGCAACAGCGCCCCCACTGGACAGCGCACTACACACTCACCGCACGCCGTGCACTTAGATTCTTGCAAGGGTTTGTCGCCTAGGGTGCTAATCCTTTGGGCATAGCCCCGGAAAGCATAATCTATGGCCTCTATGCAGGTGACTTCGTCACAGGTACGCACACATATCCCACACATAATGCATTTGTTGGCATCGCGTCTGATGAAGGGGTGGGAATCATCCACTGGACGATGTTCTTGCGCCTTGAAGCGCTGCACCCTCTGCTGATCAGCCCCCACATAGCGGGTTACCTCTTGCAATTGGCAAGAAGCATTCTTGCCGCAACTCAAACAATCTTGGTGGTCATTAACAATCAAAAGTTCGACCACCAGCCGCCTCACTTTTTCCACCATGGCGCCGCCTGTCTTAACTATCATCCCTTCCGTCACCAGCGTACGGCACGAGGGCACCAGCGAACCGCCGATGTCCACTATGCAGACCCGGCACATACCGGTCGGCTTTAGGTCAGGGTGGTGACACAGATGGGGAACATAAATTCCGTTACCTAAGGCTGCCTCCAGCACTGTTGTTCCCGCGGGTACCGCAAGTTCGCGGTCGTCAACTCGCAGCTTGACCTGTGCCATGCAAATAATCGCCTCCTGTTTGTAATGTCAGCCCATGCGTCATGTCTGTATGTGCTCCCCCTTGGCAATGGCGATTTAATCCTCAAGCTCGCGGTGCCAGGCGGTTGTAAGCAACACGTGGAGATGCGAACGCATTCCAACCCTGTATTTCGCCTCACTTGGTTCTTTACCTGCCATTCCTCATAGCCATGTCTCAGCATATCTGTAAAAAGGACCTGATGGCCTGCAACAACAGTCGCCGGATAAGGTTTCTACGCAGCCGCATCGCTTGCTAACGAGCTGATCGAAGCCAAACACCAAACATACCACGCCTTAACCTTTTCTCGAAGTGACACCTTTGATGCACCTCCTCGCACAATCCTCATGCGCATCAAAATGGAAACTCCCCCTGCAGGGCATCACCACATCCTCCTCCGATGCTTTTTTCGGCAACTACCGCAGGCGCTGAGCAAGCCCCCCTGCCTGTCTAGGCTAAAACACAAAATACCAAGGACAAAAAGTCCTTGGTATTCCTATTTCTTTTGGTGGAGCTA
>QLUB01000080.1 GCA_018725205.1 candidate division NPL-UPA2 bacterium | reverse complement strand
ATTCGAACAATTCTATTAACCTCTACCCAGTATGTTAAACACATTTGGGTATGTTGAAAGGAGCAGTCTCCGTGTCAGCGCTACGTTGCAGCGCACACCCTTCGGTTTGTCAGTGAAAGTAATCTTCAGAGCTTTATCACCTGCTGCGTTACCTCTCCCTTTCGGTGCCTTCTCAAACCAGACGATGTTCACAAACCATACCTCCTATATTGGAATCACCCTCCATAGTATGATTTGCCACCACTGTTGTTATGCATAATCCTTGATGATTGCCTCCGCAATTTGCACGGCGTTTGACGCAGCTCCCTTCCGCAGTTGATTGCCGACTGCCCAAAGGTTCAGCGCCCTGTCGCAGCTGATGTCCTCGCGGATTCTACCTACAAAGACTTCGTCGCGGTCGGGAAAATCTATGGGCATGGGGTACAGTTGTTCGGCAGGATTATCAAGCACAACTATCCCCTTCGCTTGAGCGAAGAGCTCCCGCGCGTGGTCTGCCGTCAACTTGCGCTTGGTCTCAACATTAATGGACTCGGAGTGGCACCACATCACCGGCACGCGAACGGTTGTCGCGGAGACCATAAGCTCGCGGTCGTTAAAAATCTTCTGCGTTTCGTACATCATCTTCCACTCTTCTTGGGTGTACCCGTCGGGGCGAAAAACATCGACCTGCGGAATAACGTTAAAGGCTAATTGGTAATGCCGCTTGGCTGCGGCGGTGGGTAGCACCTCTGCAGTAAGCGGGAGACCCCCGACATAAGCTGCTACTTGCGCCTTAAGCTCTTCCACGGCGGCTATGCCTGCCCCGGAGGCCGCCTGATAGGTCGACACCACAACACGTCTAATGCCCACAGCGTCATAAATGGGCTTGAGGGCCACAGCCATAATAATGGTCGAGCAGTTGGGATTAGCGATAATCCCTTGGTGGAACCGGATGTCAATAGCGTTAATTTCCGGCACTACTAGGGGTACTCTATCAAACATCCGGAAAGCCGAGCTGTTGTCAATGACTATAGCACCGCGCGCTACCGCTTCCGGGGCAAGCTCTTTAGCCACTTCGCCCGAAGCGGCAAAAAAAGCAATGTCAATGCCTGCGAAGGCCGCCGGGGCAGCCTCGGCTATAGTCAACTGCCGGTCCTGAAACTCCATCGTCCTCCCCACTGAGGCGGCGGACGCCAGCAAGCGCACTTCGCTATGCGGGAATCTACGCTCATCTAACACCTTAAGTAGAGTCTGGCCCACGGCGCCGGTCGCGCCCACGATGGCTATTCTAATGGACATGTTTGGCGATTCCTCCTTACTGCGCCAAGATTACTGCCAAGCGGTAGGACTGGTGATTGAAAGTTGAACCCTCTGCTAGCGCGGAGTTTATGGACATAGATGCGATTTCACCCCGTTTTACCCCTACCATCACGCCGCCTTGCCCTTCCACGAGCAAGTCTACCGCTTTTGCGCCCATGGTACTGGCCAATACTCTATCCCGCGCGGTAGGGCTCCCACCGCGCTGCACATGGCCTAAGACTGTAATCCTAGTGTCAAAGCCTGTGCACTGCCGCAGGACGTCGCCTAGCTTAAATCCCTCTCCCGCCCCCTCGCACACGACAATGATGCTGTGGAGTTTGCCGCGTTGCTGGCCGCGTTTTAAGCGTGCGCAGATTTCGCTTAAGTCAAGCGGCTCCTCTGGTACGAGAATAGATTCCGCTCCCGCCGCGAGACCGGCCTCGAGGGCAATGTGACCGGCGTTTCTCCCCATTACTTCAATTACAAAGGCGCGCTCATGTGATGTGGCGGTGTCGCGAATGCGGTCTATGGCTTGCACAGCCGTATTAACAGCCGTGTCAAACCCGATGCTTTCATCTGTGCCGGGGATGTCGTTATCTATGGTGCCGGGGACTCCCACTGTAAGTATGCCCCGCTGGTACAGCCGTTCTGCACCGCGCAGTGAGCCGTCCCCGCCAATGATGACGAGCCCTTGGATCGCACGCGCCGCCAACACTTCTAGCGCACGCGCAAAGCCTTCCTCGGTCTTAAACTCCTCCGAGCGCGCGGTGCGGAGCATCGTGCCCCCGCGATGGATGATGTCGCCAACTGAGCCGGCCCCAAGCGGCACAAAGTCATCTGCAAGCAGCCCGGCATACCCGCGTCTCACGCCAAAAATCTCAAGGCCAGCATGTAGCCCTTTGCGCACCACCGCACGAATGGCCGCGTTCATTCCCGGGGCGTCTCCCCCGCTGGTCAGTACACCAATTCTTTGCATTGCTCCAGCTCCCTTGTCAGCTTCCTACTAGCCCTGTCTGCGGTTGTGAGCGAGTCTTGAGGCCGCCGCAGCCGCGAGCGCAGCCACCAAGTCGTCCATAAAGGTGTGCACGCGATCTTTGTGGCTGTTAAGTTCCCGCAATATGCCAGGCTTGGTCTTGTCGAGATACCCAAAATTAGTGAGCCCAATTGTGCCATATATATTGGTTATCCCTAAGGCGAGAATTTCGTCGATGCCGTAGAGGGATGCATCCCTAGCCACAATTGAGCAGAGCGGCTCAGGTAACACCTGCTGCTCCGCCAGTACGTCGAGCGCGACTCCTGTTAGGATGGCGTGTTGCACTTCACGCTTGTCGAGCACCGCCAAGACCGACACTAGGCACTCATCGAGGGTGAGACCTAGATGATATGGTCTCTGCAACTCCAACACTAGGTGTGCTATTTCGCTTAAGGGAACCCCCCGTTCGGACAACAGCTCTACGACAATATCTTTCATGCGGGTCTCCTCTCTATCTTCTTCTCTAACATATTCACCTGTCACGCCGCGCAGTCCGTACATTTCCCGGCCCTAACACCTGCTCTAAGTCGTGGCACAGTTCCGCCGAACCGTCAACAAACAGATTATCTGACACGCGCACGGTGGCGTCTACATCGAGGAGCTCTAGGTAGACAGGGACGGCACCTCGGTGACGCCTGAGAATGTTCCGCACAGCCAGGAGGTGTGCGCGCGCTGCTCCTTCCACACGCAGCGAGAGCAGCGGCGGCACTTTGTCTTGTGTTTTGTCTGGGGAAAGAGGATGCAGGGATGAGGCGCTCACGCTTACGCGCTCATCGCGCAGGCTGGCTTGCCCTTTTACCCCCAGCACGGCGTTTGGGCTGAGAATCTCAGCATACTGCTCGTAGCTTTTCGGAAACACGACCAGCTCAACTGCGCCCTCGAAGTCTTCAATCTGGACAAAGGCCATGCGCTGCCCCTTTTTCGTCAGCACGACGCGCACATCGGTGACCATCCCCGCCAGTGACACTTCTGCCTTATCCGGAAGGTCGCTGACTGTGCTCGACGGCGCGGCACCAAACTTCTTCATGGCGCCGCGAAAAGCGTCTAGCGGATGCCCCGAGACATAAAAGCCGAGCAGTTCTTTCTCTTGCGCTAGGAGCTCACTCATGGGGAGCTCACTTAGGGCCGCTGGGCGCACCTCTACTCTGTGTCCCTCATGACCGTCAAGCAACGCAAACATGGAGATTTGCCCTGATTGTCTCGCCCGTCTCGCCTCTGCCGCCTTTTCCACGCACTCGTCCATGATGCTCAGCAACTCCCGCCTGTTGTAGCCAAGCGAAGTCAGCGCACCGGCTTTTATCAATGACTCCAGCACGCGGCGGTTCAAAGTGCCTTCGTCTAGCCGGCTCTGGAAGTCGTAGAGACAATCAAAACGCTTCGCGACCCGCTCTGCCACTATGCGCTCAATCACCTTTTCGCCCACGTTCTTGATGGCTAGCAGTCCAAAACGGATCGTGTTGCCTTGAACGGTGAAGTTAGCGTCACTGGCATTAATGTCGGGCGGTGCCACAGCAATACCTATGCGTCTGCACTCTTCAAGATACACTTTAAGCTTGTCGGCCGTGCCCGCGACAGAGGTCATTAACGCCGCCATAAACTCCGCAGGGTAGTGACATTTGAGGTAGGCACTGCGATAGGCTAGCACAGCGTATCCGGCGCCGTGCGACTTATTGAAGGCGTAATTGGCAAACTCGGCCATTTCGTCAAAGACTTTGTTTGCTACAGGCAGAGGCACGCCTAGGGCCAACGCTCCGGGCACGACGCGATTGCCCTGTCCGTCAACTAGGCCATGCAGAAAGTATTGCCGCTCCTCCACCATAACTTCGGGCTTCTTTTTGGCCATCGCTCGCCGCACGATGTCAGCGCGGCCCAAGGAATACCCTGCCAGCGCCTGCACAATTTGCTGTACCTGTTCTTGGTAGACAAGACAGCCGTACGTAACTTTAAGGATAGGTTCTAGGCGAGGGTCAGCGTATTGTATGTCCTCGGGGTGTTCACGGTTCGCGATGTAACGCGGGATTTGATCCATTGGGCCGGGGCGAAACAGAGATATGCCGGCGACTATGTCTTCGAAGCAAGTCGGGCGAAGCTTCGCGAAGAAGTTTCGCATGCCGCCACCTTCAAGTTGAAAGACACCCAAAGAGTCCCCTTTAGCCAACATCGAGTAAGTGGCTGCATCGTCATACCCTAGGGCGTCAAAGTCGAGGGTCATCCCACGGCTTGATCTTACGTTAGCAATGCAGTCTTTGATCACGGTAAGCGTACGGAGCCCGAGGAAATCAATCTTTAACAAGCCAAGTTCCTGCACGGTGTTCATGTCAAACTGCGTAATCACAGTCTGACCGGACTTGGCTAGGGGGATTAGATTCACTAACGGCTCCGGCGTAATCACTACGCCCGCCGCATGTACCGACGTGTGCCGGGGCATGCCCTCGAGCGCTTCAGCAATGTCGAGGAGCTCTTTGACTCGTTCGTCGCTTTGATAGAGCCCAAGCAGGTCAGGGGACTCCTTAAGCGCTTCGCGCAACTTAATATTTAGTGTCTCTGGAACCAGTTTGGCAATGCGGTCAGCTTCAGACAATGGTATGGCTAGCGCACGTGCTACGTCACGCACCGCTGCCCGCGCTCCCATCGTACCGAAAGTAACGATCTGACAAACGTTTGCTTGGCCGTACTTCTCAGTTACATACTGAATAACTTCGTCCCGCCGTTCATAGCAGAAGTCAATATCAATATCTGGCATAGACACGCGTTCAAGGTGGAGAAAGCGCTCAAAGAGCAAGTTCAACGGCAGCGGGTCAAGGTCGGTTATTCCCAGCACGTACGCCACGAGTGAGCCTACGGCAGAGCCGCGGCCGGGACCCACAGGAATGCCACGTTCCCGCGCGAAGCTTGTAAAGTCCTGCGTAATCAGCATATAGCCTGCAAAGCCCGCCTCGCCAAACACACTAAGCTCGTATTCCAGTCGTTCGCGCACTGCGTCGCTCGGATTTGGATAACGCCAAATCAGCCGCTCGCGGCAGAGCTGCTCCAGATAGCTCTGCTCGGTGTGCCCGGTTGGAATTTCAAAGCGGGGAAGATAGCGCTTTTCAAAGTCAAACTCTAAGTGGCAGCGCTCTGCGATACGCGCTGTATTGGCAATAGCCTCATGCAGCACTGAAGTCGCAATATACGGCATGCGCGCGACCAGCTCTTCTGCGGAAGTTGCATGGAATTGCTGCACAAAGCGCATGCGGTTTGGGTCAGTAGTAATTTTCCCGGTTTGCACGCAGAGTAGCACGTCATGTGCCTTGTGGTCTTCGCGTTTGACATAGTGCACGTCGTTAGTAAGCACTAGGGGCAGCTTCAGGTCTTCTGACATCTTAACTAAAGCTACGTTTACGGCTTGCTGTTCCGGCAAGAGGTGCTCCTGCAGCTCTAGGTAGAAACGCCCGGGGAACACACGGGCGAAGCGCGCCGCCACATCCCTCGCTCCGTCAGGGTCGTTACGCAGTAGGCACCGTGACACTTCGCCGCTTAAACACGCACTTAAGGCGATAAGCCCTTCGCTGTGTTGCTCGAGCAACCTCCAGTCTAGGCGAGGGCGGTAGTAGAACCCCTCGGTAAAAGCGGCGCTCACTAGGCGGATAAGGTTTTTATAACCGATGTCGTTCATAGCTAACAGCACTAGGTGGTAAGAGTCGGCATCAAGATTTGGCTCACGGTCGAAACGAGTGCGAGTCGCCATATACACCTCGCACCCAATAATAGGCTTGATTCCTTCCTGCTGCGCCGCCTTATAGAATTCTACGACACCATGCATATTGCCGTGGTCCGTAATGGCGAGCGCCTTTTGCCCGAGCGATTTAACGTGCTTAATGACTTCGTCGATCTTAGCAAAACCATCGAGCAAACTATATTCTGAGTGGACATGAAGATGGACAAAATCCATGCGGAAACCTCCAGACTCGCCAACTGGCAGAGCATCAATTCTCCGTCCGAAGCCTCTTTCCCTGCCTCAAGAAGCAGAAGGGACGGAGCCTTTTGCTTCACACACTGCTTCTTTTGGTCGCTTGGCATTATTTACAGTTTGACGCCTTGCCGTCATCTTAGTATACAAACGTCAATTGTCTTTCGTGTTGGTGCTAGTTGTTAGCATGTTAGTCGCTCTGCCTGCTGTCGCCTCACCCCCTGCCTCCCCCACACAGACAGCCATACACCGCATTCAGTGGGGGGACACTCTTACCTCCATCGCGCGACGCTACAATACGAGCGTGGCAGCACTAAAGTCACTGAACAACTTGCGCAGTGACAAGATTGTAGCGGGCCGCGCCCTGCAACTGACTAGTGGAGCTCGCGCCCTGCAGCGTGTCACGCTTTCGCCAAGCGAACGGGAGGCACTTGCCAAACTGATCCATGCCGAGGCGCAAGGCGAACCCTTTAAAGGACAAGTGGCGGTAGCAGCTGTTGTATTTAACCGCATACGTGACTCGCGCTTCCCTAACACCTTGCGTGGCGTAATGTATCAGCCATTTCAGTTTGAGCCGATTCTTAATGGGTGGGCCTACAAACCCGCAGGGTCAAACGCCTACCGCGCGTTAGATGCTGCCCTAGCCGGGCAAGACCCCACGAACGGGGCGGTGTTTTCCCCGCGCCTCATCTGTTTGCTGTATAATGGTGCATATAAGTCAAGAGGGGATGACGCAAATGGCCGTGTTCGGCATGGTGGCAGCCTTTGTGGTTATAGTGCTATTGGTACAGCGCAAGGTACAAGTAGGGCTCGCTTTAATCGTTGGCGCAGTTATTGTGGGACTAAGCTCAGGGCAAGGAGTTTTCGCGCTGCTTGGCACCGCAGTTAAGTCCTTAGGAAGCCCCAACTCGGTTAACCTCATCCTGACGCTGGGGTTAATTAGCCTTCTAGGCGCGGTAATGCAAGAGGGCCAAGTGCTGTCTAAGATGGTGGCGCTCCTGCAAGTGGCGCTTCGCAGCACTAAGCTCACCATCATGTTGGTGCCCTCCCTGATTGGCACTCTGCTCGTTACGGGAGGAGCTATTATGTCTGCGCCTACAGTAGAGAAGTTAGGCCAGGAGCTAGAACTTCCCCCGGCCCGCATGGCTGCGATTAACCTTCTGTTTCGCCATGGCTGGTACTTTGTGTACCCGCTCATTCCCGGCTTCATCCTGATCACAAGCTTAACTGGCCTGCCACTGTCGCGACTTTTGCTTTGGCAATTACCGCTGACGATAGTGTCCCTTGCCGCAGGATACTTTGTCTATCTGCGCGGCATACCTGACAGAACTCCAAACTGTCCTCCTCCTACGCGCCGCGACTTTCTCTTACTGCTGCAATATACCAGCCCCATTTGGGTAAGCCTTGCCCTTACTGTGGCCGCCGGTCTGTCGTTCCCTGTGGCTTTGCTCGGCGGCCTAGTACTGGCGCTTTTGTTCGGAGATACGCAGGCAAAAGACTGGCCGCAAATGCTTTATCGCGGCCTTAACATCCATATAATCGCGGCGGGAGTAGGCATCGTGATTTTTCAGGGGGTTATCGGCCAGGTAGAAGCCTTGTCGATTCTGATCAGTCGTCTGTTGGCGACCGGTCTGCCTGTGTCAGTTCTCTATGTTGTGCTTCCCTTTTGTGCCGGTTTGGTTTCCGCCTCTAATACTTCCGCCCTCGGGCTCACGCTGCCGCTCTTACTCCCGGCAATGCAGGCTACCGATACCATGCTCTTCGGTACCGTTATAGCTTACACGTCGTCCTTTATTGGCTATTTCGCTTCGCCGCTGCATCTCTGCCAAGTGGCTACTATCACCCACTTTAAGTGTCAGGTCGTGCCTCTCTACCGCGAGTATCGGTGGCCCGCAGCCGCCGTAATCACGATGCTAGTAGTGCTCGGGACTGTGATGTAACGCCACGCGTTACAAGAGGTCACTCTTTTTTAGCCCCTGTTGTCGCAGGCGCCTACTCATTACTCCGCCGAGATACCCTGCTTCCTCCGCGCTGAGTCCCGCCCACCCTACCTCCCTCACTCTTGGCAACAGACCTATCTCCTCTGCAATTTCAAGTTTGAGCTTGGGCCGCGTGGATTTCATTTGCCTCACCTCCCCTTAGGCGTAGTATGGACGAACACCCCCTGTATAACCAGGCTCTTGCTTGGACAAACTGGGGTGAACTACGCAAGGAGAGGTAAGCCGTGAAAAAGGAAATTAGCATCGTAGGCCTCCTCGTCGACCAACGCGCAGAGCACGCCCCCGATGTCCAGCGAATACTGAGCGATTTTGGGAGGTGCGTGTTGGGCAGGTTTGGCATCCCCGCACATGATGAAAACCACGGTCTGATCACGCTAGTGATGGAATGCGACGAAGAAACAAGCCGCCAATTAATCCAGCGGCTTGAACAAATCCCGGCTCTCTCCCTAAATCACATGCAGGTTACGCGCCAGCACTAGCTGTGATAGATACAGTTGCTGGCGCTAGGCTAAAGGCTACCCCTTGACATTGGAGGTAGCCTTTTGCTTGCCTGCCGAGCCACAATGCCTAGCAGC
>QLUB01000008.1 GCA_018725205.1 candidate division NPL-UPA2 bacterium | reverse complement strand
GCCGGTTCCTCTCCTCTCGTCGGCAGGTAAAGTCGCGTTGAGGGGCGAATTCATGTATCAACGTGATTTTTTGGAGGCGACGCATGATTAATCAAAGTTGGACGCGGTACAGTATTGTTTTCGCAGGGTTTCTGCTGGCTTTTTTGGCGGGAGTGGCCTATGCTTGGGGACCGATGGTGGTTCCGTTAGTGGAGAGGTTTGACTGGACTATGACGGAGGCGGCAATGCCGTTTACGATCTTTTTTTTGGTTTTCGCGTTGGTTATGGTTCCTGCGGGGCGCATGCAGGACACTATCGGCCCTAAGAAGACCTGCCTGCTCGGGGCCGTGTTTATCGCGCTTGGGTTTGGCGGGGCCGCGCTGGTGGGGCACTTCCCTTACCCATGGTGGTTGTTCTTGACCTACGGCTTTACGGGTGGAATTGGTGCGGGAACAATTTACGCCTGCGTAGCACCGCCTGTACGAAAATGGTTCCCTGATAGCCCGGCATTCGCTATCTCCTGCGCCGTAATGGGTGTAGGGCTAGCAGGCACTTTTGTAGCACCTGTTAAGGCTCGCTACCTAATTCCGGTCTATGGTGTCGAAGGAACGCTGGTGCTCATCGCAGGGATTGGCTTTGCCATGTGCCTTTTAGCCGCATGGATAATTAAGAACCCTGCCGAGGGCGTTCTGCAAACTGGTACGGCCGCGCCGACCCGCAAACGAAAGGTCATGCCCGCGCCTGACGCTTCGCCGAGGGAGGTCTTGCTCAAGCCGATTTTCTGGGTGATGTGGCTCGCGTTTGGCGTGGTGATAGCGGGCGGTATGCTCTGCGCGGCCCTAATTACGCCTTTTGGCAGGCTTGTTATAGGCCTTAGTGCCACCGAAGCCGCGACAGCCGTAGCGATTTTCTCTGGCTTTAACGGGTTTGGCAGGCCCATCGCGGGCTTCTTGAGCGACAAGTTTGGCACAGTGAGGGTAATGGCAGTGAGTTTTGCCGTTCAAGCTGTGACGCTGTTTCTGTTTAACGTTATTGCCGTCAGTGCCGTGACCTTGTACATGGCTGCGGCACTGGTCGGCTGGGGCCTAGCGGTTGTCTTGGCCACCTTCCCGGCGCTCACGGCCGCGGCCTTTGGCACCAAACACCTCGGCGTAAACTATGGGTTGGTGTTTACCGGCTTGGCATTTGGCGCATTTATGCCTGCGGCGGGTGCTGCCATTTATGACGCTACAGGTAGTTTTACCCCTGCTTTCTTAATCGCCGGGGGTTTAGCAACCGTTGGCGTAGTGCTCTGCTTGCTTCTCAATCACAAGTTCAAATTGGCCTAAGAAGCAAAAGGGAAGCAAAAGGGACGGAGCCTTTTGCTTCACTCGCTTCGCTTAGCTGCGTCGCGATAAACGCGGTCTTTGCCTGTGTATAGCCGTCGCGGTCGGCCCCGTATTCAGCGGCAAGCCGCTGCTTCAGTAACGCATACTCGGCCGCTACCTGCAGATGCGTGCGTAGCCAGTCCCGGAAAGCTATGTGGCGCACGAATTCCTCGCTGTCCTCAGGGCAGAGATAGAGGTGGTGAGCCGGATTTCCGGGCGGCGCCTTGAAGGCTTCGCGATCCTTTATCCCTAGGTCGCCCTGGTGGACATACCCAAGCTTCGCCAGCCGCTCTATGGCCAGTGGCATGTCTTCTCGCTTGACGACTACATCTATGTCGATGATCGGTTTGGCTCGTAGCCCCACGACAGCCGTGCTGCCTATGTGCTCGATGCCAAGCCACAAGTCGCCTATCCCTGTGGAAATAGTGTTGGCTACCGTTTCAAAAATCCTAGGCCAGCTAGAGTCGTATTCGGCAATCACTACCGGGGGGTCTACAGGAACTTCTTTCAAGAGGCGCCTCCCTTCTTCCAGATCCTAGGTCAGCCAGCTCTGCTTTAAGGTCGGTACTTCGCTTTAGCAAACGCGTACCATGCGGCATAAAACTCATCTGCGCTCATCCCTAAGACCTGCTGGATGTCGCCGCCATGCAACACTAACTCGCGTACTGCCTCATATCCGTGGTGTTCCACCAGATACTCCATTATTGTATAGCCAATCTGGTAAATCTCTGGTTTTCGCAGGGTGTCTGTGACACTCGTAAAACGCAGATGGTTCCCTGTCCCCAAGAATCTGAGATTCTCTGGCTTCGGGAACTGCCTTGCCTCATAGAGGGCTATGCTTTCCCACAGCCATGCTACATGGGGTGGAGTAACTGGCCCCATCCTCTTGGTCAGGACATGAGCTAACTCGTGGACCGCCACAGTGATAAGCGTCTGGTAGTTGTGTACTGGTCCTGGGTTCTTGGGCGAGACCATGCGAATCTCGCTGTCGCCCCATGCCACCCCCACAACCCAATTGGGTAGGTTTGGCCTACCGATTGCCCTGTGAAAGTCTCTAAGACGTGGGTAAAGGCGCACCGTTATGAGCCCGATCCTGTCTGGCCGTAGGTTGACGGTGATTCTGGCATAGTTGTCGTTTAGGGTATTCAGCACGTCCATTGCTGCGTCTTTGTGCCCCTCGGGGTAGTAGAGCAAAAAATCTCCCGAAGAAACGGTCAGCGTCGCACCCTGCTTGGCTGGCTCGGCACACCCGACCAACACAAACACAACGAGTAGCAACAAGACAACGACTTTACGCATCAATTCCCCTCACTTCCATGAGTTTGTTGCACCAGTCTTCCCTGCCTATTATCTCATATTTAACGGTAAATTACGGCAAAACAAAATTTCACGTTGCCAAAGCAAAAGGGACGAAGCAAAAAGCTCCGTCCCTTTTGCTTCGTGTCGTTTACGACACTTGGGTCGTTAGGAAGATGGGGAGGCCCATGTGGCCGATTTGGTCTAGTGACTCTTCTATTTGATCGATATGTTTGTCCTCATCAGCGAGGATTTGCTCCAAAATCTCGCGCGTGGCGAAGTCGCGTACTTCACCGGCTAAAATGATGGCGGAGTTATAAGCGTCGACCGCACCCATTTCGCCTTGGCGGTCGTTCGTTAGCTGCTTGGCTACATCCGCGCCAATGTATATCTCCTTCAACTGAGATACGATAGGTGTCCCCTCTAAGAACAGGATGCGCGCAATAAGCTTCTCGGCGTGCTTCATTTCATCGATGGCACGGCGCTCAATCTTTGTGTGCAGCTTGTCGTAGCCCCAATTTGCGCACATCTCGGAATGCACCATGTACTGGTTGATGGCACTCAGTTCATCTGCCAACAGCGAGTTTAGCGCTTCAATCAGCTTCTCATTGCCCTTCATAACACCATTCCTTTCGTCTCTTGTTTGGCGAGCGCTTAGCACTTGGCTGCCATTGTCATTATACTACAGTCTTGCCAAGGCGTAAAATCGGCCAAGAAGCTAAGGACTAGGCTCACGAACTCCACCGGCTTCTCGTACATGGAGGCATGACCGCAGTCTTTAAGCACGACTTGTTGGGCGTGGGGAATGCTCTGTACAATTAGTTTTTGGTCGGCGAGGGGGGTAATGTAGTCGCAATCAGAGGAAATAACCAGCGTAGGGGCGGCAATTTCAGGCAGATGCGCTCTTAGGTCAAGTCCCTCGGTGCTCCTCAGTAGCCGCAAGAAGGCGTCGTACACGTCTTTGGTAAAACGCTCCTGAAAGGCCTGCTCGCGCGCATGGAGCCAAACAATGTTGGCGGAATAAAAGCCCGGCGAGTAGATAAGCGGCATACAGGTCTTAAAGAACTGCCGTGCGTCATAGGAAGAGAGAGCGTAGGCCCAGCCCCGGCCAAGGTCCTCGAGCCACGGGCTAACGTAGGCGGTGGTGTTCGCCAAGATGAGCCGTTTAACTAACTGTGGGTGCGCTGCCGCAACCCTAATGGCTACCTGCCCGCCGTAGGAAATGCCAAGTATGTTGCATGACTCAATACTTAAGTGCTTAAGTAGCGCGCTAACTATTTCCGCCTGCAGCGCTTGCCCATAGTCGCCTGTCATCCGCGCTGAGTAACCCTGGTCCAACAGGTCAACGAGAATCAGCCGGTGAGAAGGGCTAAGCGAAGGGGCCAAAGACGCCCAGCTCGCACAGTTCATGAAGATACCATTAAGGACAAGCAGTGGCTCTCCCTGTCCGTGTAGCTCAAAATATACTTGTTTGCCGGCAAAATCAAAGTGCATCGTTTACTCCTCCGGCAGGAAGCCGTACGCTACTGCCTCTTGCCACAACTGGCTGCGAAACTGCGGGTGAGCAATCGCAATAAGCCGACGGGCGCGCTCGCGCACGCTGGTGCCGCGCAAAGCCGCCACCCCGTACTCGGTTACCACGAAGTCCACATCATTGCGGGACAGGGAAACTATTGCTCCGGGCTTAAGCATGGGCACAATCTTGCTGATTTCTTCCTTTGTCTTAGTGACTGGATTAGTGACTAGCGCAGTTGAATACAGGGCGATAAATGAGCGTCCGTTCTTGGCGCGCTGCGCCCCGACGGCGGTGTCGGTCTGCCCGCCGGTGCCGCTGTACTGCAGAGGTCCAATGGACTCCGAGCAGCATTGCCCTGTTAAATCGACTTCGAGGGTCGTATTGATCGACACTTGGTTATCGTTCACCCCAATTACCGCCGGGTCATTAACGTAGCCTCCGTCCAGTACCCAGATGCTCGGGTTGTCGTCCACAAACTCGTATAGCTCCTGTGTCCCCAAAACAAAGCAACAGACAGCCTTGCCGCGATGGAGTGTTTTCGCACCGTTCGTGATTACGCCCTGCTTAATAAGCTGCATCATGCCGCTCGTAAACATTTCGGTGTGGACCCCTAAGTCGCGTTTACCCTCTAATGAAGCTGCCACAGCGTTCGGAATACCCCCAATGCCAAGCTGAATACAGTCGCCGTCTAGGATGTGCTCGGCGATTAGGTGACCAATTTTCAGGTCCTTGTCGCTCGGTGGAGCATCCGGGATTTCGGGCAAGCGGTAATTAGTCTCGATCATATAGTCGACATCCCTGATGTGGACTTCGAGGTCGCCGTGCGTGCGCGGCACATGCGGATTTATCTCGAGCATCACCACATCCGCTGCCTCGAGCATGCGCTTCTCATACACGTTACTCACGCCCAGCGAAACATAGCCGTGTTTGTCGGGCAGCGATGCATTGCCGATATAGATGTTCGGGCGGACAAAAGCGAGGCGCTTTCTGGCAGCTAAGTGCAGGTGGTTCGGGATAAAAGTGATATTGCCGTGCTTGTGTGCTTGGCGCATAGCCCCTGTGTAAAACCACCCGGCCATAGTGAACGAAGGTTTGTAGCTTGGATCAGCAAAATAGGCAGCCTCTAGCATGGGCAGACAGGTAGTTACTGTAACGTCTATTACGCGGTCGGCAATTGTGTGTAACGCCCCCAAGAACACGCGCGGCTCCGCTGCCGCTAGACCGACGACAATTGTGTCTCCTGACTTTACTCTAGATAACGCCGCTTCGACACTAATCAGTTTATCGATGTAAAGGCTCATATTTTAAGCTCCCCCCTCGCTAGCGCAAGTAAGCTGAGAGTAGTGCCACTAACTCGTCTAGGCTGTCAGTAAAAGGAGAGTGCCCGACATCAGGCAGCACCTGTAAGGTAGCCTTACTCCCCAGCGCTGCTGCAGTATCTTTCGCCCAAGCCGGCGGCACCACTCGGTCATTCTCTCCCTGCACCACTAGCACCGGTGCCTGTACCAAGTCTATGCGCCCAGTTCCCGCCACCACGCCGTTATGTGTAGCCGTCATATTATGGGTAATCAGCGCGTAGTCCACATCGACTAGATTGCGCTGCTTAAGCATAGCCTCTAGATACCTCTCGTACCGCTCTGGACAGGGCTTCGCCTCGTGGTAGATAAGAGCATTCCAGACAGACCGCAGCAGCTCTTTGTTGCCGGTAGCGTAAGCGTGCAGGATAGGTAGCACTTGTACCGGGTCTGCCGCTACTTCTTCTCGCGTCGTGATGCGCTCGGTGAGCTTTGGCTGCCCGGCAGCGTCCTTCTTAAACATGGGGTAGCCGGCTAGACTAACGGAGTTAACCAAGATGACTTTATCCACTGCGTCGGGCCTGCTAGCTGCCAGCTCTAACGCTACCCCTCCCCCGGTTGACCAGCCAAGCACAGAAAAGCGCTTTAGCCCTAACGCTTCGCTTGCCTGCACAACATCTTGCGTCAAGTCCAAGAGCGACGTAATCGGCCGGTTATAGCTTGAGTCCCCAAACCCACGCAAGTCAAAAGCTATCAGCTTGTAGTTAGCTTCCATCTGCTCCATCAGGGTGTCAAAGAAAAGGCTCGAACTCATGTTGCCATGCAAAAGCACGACAGTCTGTTCGCCCTGCCCTGCCTCGCGGTAAGCGATGGTCTCTCCGTTTGGCAATGTCACCAGATTAACAGGATAGTTCTTCATCGTAAGGTTTACCTCCCAAAGTCCTGTCGCGGGTTTATCCTATGCCGGTGAAATCCCGCTCAGGATAAACTCGCGCAAAGTGTCGATTTCCTCCTTACTGGGCAGCTTCCCTTCCCAACACGGCCACCGCATACCGGTAAAGACACTAATACCAATTAGGCAGTACGCCAACATCTCGGGGTCTAGCTGTTTCACCTGTCCTTTAATCATCGCCGCCCGCAAGTGTCCCGCATAGCCCCTAGCAAAGTTGCTGTAGTGCCAGCGAAAAATTTCATAGTCCACGAACTCGGCCTCGCGGATAATCGCGTACAAATGCGGGTGTTCAAGGCAATAGCGGTAAAAGGCTTGGATACCCAGAACTTCTGCATCTTTACGGTCGGCAATGTCCGCCACGGCAATTTGTATAAATCTACGCAAATCATGGTGTATATAGTAAATAAGCTCACGAAAAATGTCTTTCTTGGTGCGGAAATAGAGGTAGAACGTGCCCATTCCCACCTCGGCTGCTTGGGTAATAGCTGACACAGAGGCTTCATGATACCCGCTTTCGCCAATAACCTTCTCCGCCGCCTTAATAAGTTTGTCAAATGTCACTTGCCCGCGCGCGGTTTTGGGCAGTTGCACCCCGGTGGCGCGTTCCGGATACCCTGAATTTCCGTTCATGCCTTATCACTCTTTCTGCAGTCCTCGCCTAACGCTTCACTTCGTGACAAGTGTTCGTTACAGTCAGCATCATCCCCTGCCGCCGCACAGAGGACTATCGAGCATCCCCCCACTGCAGGATGGTTGCACCCCAAGTGTACCCTGTCCCCGCAGCCATTAGGGCAACTATGTCCCCATTCTTAAGCATGCCCCGCCGTGACGCCTCCCACAGAGCGATAATCTGGTCAGCAGCCTGCACGTGTCCGTAGTCCTCTAAGTAATAGCTGTTCTGTTCGTTAAGCCCTAAGGCCGCAAGGATCTGCTGATGCATAGAGCGCTTAAAGTGCACCGGTGCCAGGAAATTTAAGTCCCGCGTGCTCTTGCCGCTTTTCTCAAGTGCGCACTCCACCACCCTGACAAAGTTCTTAAAGGAAATAGGGTCTAGGTGTTCCTTCATCTCCTCTGGGTCAATAACCTCGAGCAAGCCTGCCTGCGGCGGGAAAGCGTGCCCGCTGAGTGGATTAACTGAGCCGCCCTCCAATACCTTGACGTGCTTGTGGAAGAAGCCCGCAGTGATGTGGTGTGACTCCAACACCACGTTTTCGTGCCACCCCTTGCGTAGTAACACTGCCGCGCCGCCGTCGCCAAAGTTAAACATAAAGCGCAAGCGCGGATTATCATAGTCTAGCAGGGATGACTCCTTCGTACCGACGGCCAACAGCACATTGTCCATGTGCGCATCCGCCAGCATCATGCCCTTGACCATGCGTAGCGCCACAGTAAAGCCCGCACAGAGCGACATAATCTCGGTGGCAAAGGCCTGATGCGCCCCAAGTTCGTATTGCAGCTTAGAGGCCGCCGACCATACGGAATAGTCTTTGTGTGAACTGCCAAAGTACACTACGGCGTCAAGTGCGGCCGGGTCAAATCCCAGAAGCGCCATCTTAGAGGCAGCAAATGCCATGTCGGAGGCATGCTCGTCTGGTCTGGCCACATGCTTTTTCCGGAGGCCTAGCTTTTCGGCTACAACTTCAACGGGGATACCTGTCTTAAGCGCGATGTCTTGGCTATTTTCTACGGTTTCCGGCACGTAAACACCCATGGCTGCAATGCCGACGGCTGCACCCGTGTTTGTCCTCAAGTCTATTCACCTGCCTCTGTGTGATTGCTGCCTGCCGTGCGCCAGCGCGCGAGGCTCCCCTTGATGCGCAGGAACGCGCCCACCATCCCCAGCGGCATATACAGTACCACCAAAACATAGATCGCTCCAAAAAAGATCTGCCAGCGCGCAAAAATCTCGTGGATGCCGCGCAGTTCCAACAGATAGCTTTGCACTAATTGCACGAAGGCTGTGCCAACTATAGCTCCATACAATGTGCCTGTGCCGCCGACAATGGTGAACAGCAAGGCGTTCAGGGTGTTTTGCACGCTCAGCAGGTCGGTGTTGGCGAAACGGGTGAGCAAAGCAAACATAAAGCCCGACGAAGACGCGGCTAGCGCGGCTGTGACTAAAGCCAGCAACTTGTATTTCCTAACATCGTAACCCAGAAACCGCGCGCGTTGTTCGTTGTCGCGGATGGCCTGCAGCACACGCCCCGTAGGCGAATTGATGAACTGCCTAAGTAGCACAGTCATCACCACAAGGAACAGCAGGGCGTAGTAGTACATCCCGATGCGGTCGCGAAATATCACAGGCACAACAAAAGTTAAGCCATCCGCCCCTTGGGTAAACTCGCGCAAGGTTTCGGCCGTATGGCGCACCATCTCCCCAAAGGCCAAGGTAATCATGGCGCAGGCTAGTACGCCGCCAGCCCCGGTATTGCGAAAGGCAAATTGCCCCATGATTAGGGCTAAGAGCGCGGCAAAAGCCCAAGCTAACGCAACTGCGAGCAGCAAAGCGGCGGCAGAGGTGCCTAGCCGCGTAAACACGATGCCAGCAATGTACGTTCCCCCGCCAAAAAATGCGGCATGTCCAAGGTTAATTATCCCTGTATAGCCTCGGAGTATGTCATAGCTCATGCCAAACACGGCTAAAATGAAGATTCTCCCGATTAGCTCCCGCATCATTACCCCGGTCACGTGCGGGAAAACCAAGAGCGAGATTAGCGCTACGGCATACGCCGCCCAGAGCCACCACTTAGCTGTCACTTTCTCACCGCCAATCCAAAGAGGCCTTCAGGCTTGAGCGAGAGGATCACAACCATAATCAGCAGCGTAGAATACGCCGTGAGCGGCGGGAAAAACCAAGCTGTGAATGCGCTGGTGAGGCCAATGAGAATGCTGCCGACAGCCGACCCGTAAAACGAACCCATCCCGCCAAGTATCACCACGATAAAGGCAAGAATCTGGTTGTCTATCCCCATGCCCGACCAAACGCTCCCGACTAAGGGCGCATACAGCGCACCGCCGAGTGCGGCAAGTCCTGCGCCGCCTGCGAAAACGGCGGCAAAATAGAGCTTAATGTTAATGCCGAGCGCCTGCACCATCTCCGGCGATTGGATGCCAGCCCGCATCACCATGCCAATGCGCGTCTTGTTGATTAGGTAATTGATGCCGACTGCCACAAAGAGACCCACTGCAATAAGAAAGACCCTGTAACGCGCGATAATCACCTGACCGAACACCCAGGTGCCGTCAAGCCATGGCGGCCTGACCATGGGGATGGGGTTAGGCCCCCACAGGAGCCGCACCATGTCGGTAAAGATAATCATCAAACCCAGCGTGATCAGGATTTGGCTTGTGACCTTGCCGTACACCGGCTTAACAAACAGGCGTTCAAAAACGATGCCCATAATTACCCCCGTCGCCAGCGCGGCAAGCAAAGCCAGTGGGAAGCTCGCGGTCAGGCGAAACACCCAAATGCTCATGTAGCCTCCCCAGATAAACAGCGTGCCATGAGCAAAGTTCACGACTCCGACTAATCCTAGGATAATGGAGAGACCCGCGGCCATTAAAAAGATTAGTGCCCCTTCAGCTAATCCATTGACCAAAAGCATAACGAAAATGTGCATGGCTTCATCTCCTTCTCCCTGCCGCAGCTACGTCAGCACTAGCCCCAAATGAGTTTGCTGGAGAGCCGTATCATCGATTAGGTCATCGACTGTGCCACTTAGCACCGTACGACCCTCGTTGATAATGTAGTAACGATCCCCTACCGCACAGGCGAGGGCAAAGTTTTGCTCGACTAAAACGATGGTGGTCTTTTTCTTTAGTGTCATCAAGACGTTTTGAATTCGCTCGACGATTATGGGTGCGAGCCCTTTGCTAGGTTCATCAATGAGAATGATCTTATTATCGTTAACAAGGGCACGCGAAATGGAGAGCATCTGTCGTTGCCCTCCGCTCAGCGTCATTGCCAGCCGCTTGTAGGCAATGCCAAGATCGGGGAAAATATCGAGCACTTCGTCGCGACGGGTGAGCGTGGCTTTATCACTTTGGCGCATGGCCAACTTCAGATTCTCTTCCACCGTGAGCAAGTCAAAGACGCCGTAATCCTCCGGCACATAACCGATGCCTGCTCGCACCGCCATGTGCGTGGGCATATTGAGTAGCGAAACGCCATCGAGGGTAATTTGCCCGCGCGCAGGCGGTACTTGCCCGATGATGGAGCGCAAAGTCGTGGTTTTGCCTGCGCCATTACGTCCGAGGATGACCACCACTTCACCGGGGTAGACCTCAAGCGACACGCCCTGCAAGATATGAAAAGGGCCGATGAATGACGATATATCTTCTACCTTAAGCAGTGGCTTCACGCCTGATTCCTCCCCCTAGGTAGGCTTTTAACACTGCGGGATTCTTGGACACCTCGTCAGGTGTCCCCTCTGTAAGTAGCGCCCCGTTGACTAACACCAACACGCGATCTGATAGCTTACTTACGAGGTCCATTTTGTGTTCGATAAGCACTATAGTGCTCTCTCCGCGGGCTTTAGCACGGCTTAAGAGCTCTAGCATGACGGGGACTTCTTCTAAGGCCATGCCAGCGGTAGGTTCGTCCAGCAAAAGCAGTTCGGGCCGCATGGCTAGAACCATGGCCATCTCGAGCTTGCGCTGCTCGCCGTGCGAGAGGCGGGCTGCCGGTAAGCGACTTTTACTGCTTAAGAGCACTTCATCTAGAATCTGCTCAGATTCGGTGATGAGCTGCGGAAAGCGGAGGTACGAAGTTAGGGGACGGAATCCCACTCGTTCGCGCGCCTGCAAAACTAAACGAACGTTTTCATGTACCGTGAGCGTGGGAAACACATTCGTCAGCTGAAAAGACCTCCCGATGCCAAGTGCAACACGCTGCATAGGGGACAGACCAGTAATGTCTGTCCCCTTAAAATAGATCTTCCCCGACGATGGCCTAAGCAGACCGCTCAAGAGGTTAAAGCTGGTGGTCTTCCCTGCGCCGTTTGGCCCAATGATGCTAGTAAAGGTGTTTGGCGCAATAGTGAGGCTAAGGTCGTCCACCGCCCTATGTCCACCAAAATTTATAGTTAGATGCTTGGTCTCGATAAGAGCGGTTGACATACCCGCCACCTCCATTGAATTTCTCGCCTAACGCACGGCTCCTGCTGGGACTGTGACCGGAGGTGCCAGCCGCTCTGCAGAAATAACGCGCACAAGCCTAGGCACCGGATGGTCTACCCCGGCTACAGCCTCGAGCACAATCTCGAACAAAGGTTGCATGGCCTGGTGATCTTCGGAGCGGAAATGACGCCTGCCTGTGGGGGAGTCAAACTCCATGCCGCGCAGCGTCTGTATGAGCAGTTCGCTGTCGGTCTTGCCTTCGGTCTTGCGTAAGGCGGTGATTAAAGCGGCAGCATTGGCCATTCCACCCGAAGTGAAGATATCGGGCGGGGAGCCAAAGCGCTGTTGATGGGTCTTGATCAGCCAGTCGTTCATTGGATTTGTGGGCGGAACGGTGTGGTAGTAAACTGTGAATCCAGTCATACCAACCATGTCATTCATCAGGCGGAGAGCAGCAATCTCCGGTGCGCCGGTGACAATGTTGATGCCTTTACCGCGCACGTCCAGCTCCATCAGTTGGCGCCAGGGGTTGTTGGCACCTGCCCAAATAACAAACAGGACGTCGGGGTCAGCAGCAATGAGACGCAGGATATGTGGCGTAAAGTCGGTTGTGGCGGCGGGAGCGTACTCTTGAGCCACAATCGTTGCGCCACGTGCCAAGGCTTGCGGCACAAAGGGTGTTACCCCGGCGCGGCCAAAAGCGGTGTCGGGAGCGAAAGTTGCTACCTTGACGCCAGGCCTAGCTACGATGTCGGCCATAGCAATGGCGTCTTGTGCGGTGTTTCTGCCGGTGCGAAACACGTAGCGATTCCAGAAATGGCCGGTAATGACATCAGCCGCGGCGGGTTCCACGATGATGACGCGCTTAAACTCCTGCGCGACTGGCAGTACGGCAATCGCGTCGGCGGAAGAAGTGACTCCAACGAGGATATCTACCTTATCTTGGTCGAGGAGTTTGAGAGCGCGCTCTCTAGCTACCGCCGGGACGGTGGTCGTATCTTCCCATATTACCTCGATTTTGCGTCCGGCGACTTCCATTTTGCCCTCGGTCATGAATTCCAGACCGAGCTCAAAGCCGCGCCTAAATTGCGTGCCGTAGTCCTGCAGAACCCCGCTTAACGAGGCTAAAGCTCCGATTTTAATCGCGGGTTGTTCGGGACGCGCTGCGGGCCTGCAGCCTGTAATGAGTAGGGTAGAGAGTAGAACTAGCACAACTGCTACGCCGAGAAGTTTTTTCTTCATGGTTTCCCTCCTCCAAAATCGTGAGACCTAGGCCTACGTTACCTTCCATCAGCAAACGACAGCAAGCCAGCACATCGCCTCCTTACAAAACGCGAAATATAACATATGAATCAGCTCTCAGGTTTGGCTAAGTAGATTCTAACATTACACAAGTATTCGCGCAAGTGTGGCAGCAAAGAATTTTCGCAGCAAAAGAAGCAAAAGGAAGCAAAAGGGACGGAGCCTTTTGCTTCACTCCTTCATTCAGCTCTGCTTGACAAACCAGCACTCGATAAACTAAAGTACATATATGCCGTATACCCCATAGGGTATATAGAGCCTCGTCACATTTTATAAGGAGGCCTGTAATGCGCAACTACTTCATCAAAACGAAGCGGGCATTTACCCCTATCCGCCAGTACGCTTGGATTTTTACCCTCACGGTCGCAATTGGAGGACTATGGTATCCTCGGCTTGGCATTTTAGTGTTTGGCGTGATATTTGCGCTCACGGCGATATCGCTATTCAAGGGCCGATTCTGGTGCGGCAATTACTGCGCACACGGAAGCCTCTTCGACCAGCTGTTCCTACCGTTTAGTCGTAACCAGAAAATCCCTGGATTCCTCAAGTCTAAGTACACCCAAATCGCAGTAATGACCTGGTTTATGTATAATCTAGGCAGCAAGTTCTACCGTGTATCGCAGATCTGGGGTACGCTACAGTTTTGGGACAGGTTAGGCTTTGTCTTTGTAAGCAGTTACCTTATGGTCACTGTGGTCGGGGGCTTGCTCGGCTTGATATATACCCCCCGCAGTTGGTGCCAGTTCTGTCCAATGGGTACCATGCAGGTTTTAATGTACAAATTAGGGAAGAAGCTCGGCTGGACCAAGCAGCATGATCAAAAGATCACTATCGAAGCTTTAGAGAAATGCCATAAGTGCGGCAAATGCGCGCGAGTCTGCCCGATGCAACTTGTTCCCTACACAGAGTTTTCGGACAAAAATCAGTTTGACCGTGAAGCATGTATCCGCTGCATTACTTGTGTGGATAATTGTCCTGCAAAACTACTGACCCTCGCAACAGCAGACGAGGCCGCGGCTAAGCTGCACCACAGGGACTTTAGGGGCTATGAGAACCGGCAGAGATTTCTTGCGGTAATTAAAACAGTCGCTGATCTTGCACCAGATATCCGGGAGTTCACCTTGGAACTAGTTGACCCCCCCACATCGAGCATTCAGCCGGGACAGTACTTCTTACTCAGAATACAAGCGCAACCCGAAATGTTTAGGGCTTACTCGGTGTCTGCGAAGACGTCGCCAGGCGTAGTGCGGGTGACAGTAAAGCGCGTACAGAACGGCTATGGAACCAGCATTATCTTCGAGAGCTTCACCGTAGGGATGGAAGTAGTTCTGGAAGGCCCTATGGGACATGAATTGCTACTTGACCCCTCTGCTCGCAAAATTTTGCTTATCGCTGGGGGCATCGGCATCACCCCCTTTGTGCCGATTTTACAGCACCTCGTCGAGACAGGCACAGAAACAACTCTTGTCTACGGCGCCAACACAGAAGGCGAATTCATCTTCGATGACCTGCTCTGCAGCCTCGCCACTGAATCTAGCAGCATAACCTATATAAAGGTAGCTGCTAACCCCAGCAATAGCTACAAAGGGCGCAAGGGACTCGTTACTGATGAAATTAAGCGCCTTACTCTAAAGGGCTATAAAGTTTACATGTGCGGCCCTAAGGGCATGGTTGAAGCTAGCACACGCCTCCTGCTTGAGCTAGGCGTGTCCGCAAGTGACATCTCTGCAGAAAGCGCTTAGCAGCCGGGCAAGTCCCCCCCATGTAAACCCTTCACACGAACCCGCGCCCACTTGCGGCTGCGGGTTCGTGTATTGTCATCTCAACAACTATATGTTAGAATTTTCGTATAGTTTAGGACAGTAGCGTGGGTGCGCCGTGAGGAGGTAACTGCGATGCTCGGCGATTGGATTTTCAAGTCGCGGTTGCGCATCATTGCGTTTGGGCTTCTTATCCCGGTCATACCACTTCTATTGTTGGCAGGGACGATTTACGTCACCTTTGCGGACGATGTAGGGCGCATACTGATAGACAAAACAAGGCTTATCGCCAACAACTCTACCACGAGTGTAGAAGCGGGTTTGGATCGGGAAATCGCCGCAGTGCAGATGTTCGCTACCAGACCCCATCTTAATAGTATGATTCTGAAGGGCGACCTAGAGGGCATGAAGATGCATCTGAGGATCTTGGTCGAGCACTGGGACGCAATTGACCGAGTGAGCATCCTGAGCCCACGCGGCTTACAGATTGCCAATTACCCGTTCGTGCCGGAGACCATCGGGATGGATTTTTCGCATCGCGATCACTTCGTGGCTGTGACTCGCGACCTAGCGCCCTTTGTGTCGGAATTCTTTCTTAGAGCAACCGAGCCACGCCGCTATGTCTTTGTAATCTCTGCCCCCATTATGCAGGATGGGCAACTGATCGGGATTCTCACTGTTCAACCCAAGGACGACTATTTTGCCCGAGTGTTGCACGGGTCAACCCCCCCGGTCGGGCATATAATCATTGTCGACAGAAATGGGTACTTAGTACATAGCTCCCTGCATCCTAGAGGGACCACACAGCCAGAGAACCTCTCCCACCTCCCCGTAGTGCAAAAAGTGATACGGGGGCTGCGCGGTGTCGCAGAGACAATAGATACTGAGACCGGTGAAGCAGTGTGGACATCCTATCAGCCCATCGGCAAATTTGGATGGGGTGTACTGGTCGATATCCCAACTCGCATCGCCTTGGCTCCTTTATTCACCATCCAGCGGAGTTTGTTGGCGGTTGTGTTGGTGTTGCTGGCTATGGGAGGTTACACGGGCTATAGATGGGCGCTCATGGTTGACAGGGAAAAGGAGCATGCCCATCACCTGCAGCAGACAGCGGCAGAGTTGCGCAAAAAAAGTATTACGCTGGCTGAAACAAACGCGCATACGGAGGTATTGAACAAACAGCTAGTAGCTGCCTCAGCCGCGAAATCTAGCTTTTTGGCCAATATGTCGCATGAGCTGCGAACGCCAATGAACTCTATCATTGGGTTTTCCCAAATTCTAGAGGATGGATATGCCGGCGAACTCCCCGAAAAACAAAAGGAATATGTGGGCTACGTTTCATCTAGCGCTAATCACCTGCTGTCGCTAATCAACGATGTGCTCGACCTATCTAAGGTAGAGGCCGGCCGAATGGAGCTAGATGTGAGCACCTTCCGCGTCCGCGAGGCTTTAGAGTCGGGGACGAATCAAATGATGGGGCAATGTCAGGCGCAGAGTATCCGATTGAGCTTAGACATCTCGCCTGAAGCCGACATAGAAATTGAAGCCGATGAGAGGAAGTTTAGGCAGATATTCCTAAACCTTTTGAGCAACGCTGTGAAATTCACCCCGAGTGGGGGCACCGTCACGGTAAGCGCACACTTAGCTCGGTCAAGAAGCGCTGACCCCGTAGCACCCATGTGCTTAGAGGTCGCAGTGACCGACACAGGAATTGGGATTAAGCAAGAGGACCTCGGCAAGCTCTTTGGGGCTTTTACACAGCTCGAATCGCCATACGTCAAACAATACGAGGGGACAGGGCTAGGGCTCGCTATAACAAAGAAGTTCCTGGAACTTCACGGCGGCATGATCTGGGTTAACAGTGAGTATGGCCAAGGCAGTACTTTCACTTTTGCCATTCCGGTAAAGGGGGCTTAAGCATCTATGCCTATGAAAATCCTCATTGTGGAGGATAACAAAAACAGTCGCACTCGAAATCGTGGTTACAAGCGAAGTAGCAATTATTCTACTTGATGTGATGATGCCGGGAATGACCGGCTTTGAGCTTTGCGCCAAGCTCAAAGGGAGCGAAGAGTATCGGCATATACCCATTGTTTTGCTTACGGCTTTAACAGCCAAAGAGGCCCGCATCAAAGGCATTGAGGCCGGGGCAGATGACTTCATTTCCAAGCCCTTGGATTACTCTGAAGTGCTGGCTAGGACTAGGATGCTCCTCAAGGCAAGGGAACTACATGACAACTTGGCCAACGCTCACGCAGCAATTAACTCATTAACCGAGTTTGGAAAAACATTAGTTGAAACGTTTGATCCCATGCGGTTTGACCGCTTTAGAGCAGTGGATGGGCTGGTTGACCAGATTGTTCGCAAGGACGAAAGAGCCAGTGACAAACCTAGCATGATCGTGCTGGGCGTGCGTGAGCATGGTGGAGGCAGTAGCTGGCAGTTCTATCAGTGGCAACGCCGCGCGTTAGAGCGATCAGCCCTAACCTTTGGCAATGACGAAACATGGAACATCACCAAGGATATGCGCAATTTTGGCTTCTTTAACCAAACAGACATGGCCACGCCTGAATCGAGCAAGCTTCGTAACCTCCTCGCCGCTCTCGAAGTGACAGCAACTGATGCAGCATACTACTTTGATTACGACCTTTGCTTGATAGCCCTAAATTTTGGTCGTGCGATTACGCGGAATGACTTGGCTCTTCTAGAGAACCTACTAATGCAGCTGCGCTTTATGGGCTCGTTGTCTCAGCAAATTATCGACCTTGAGGATGCGTTTACCTATACAGTTCATGCCTTAGCTAGGGCTGCAGAAGCTAACGATGAGGACACGGGCAACCACATCCTTAGGGTCGGTGAATTCTGTGCGGTAATCGCCACAGAGCTCGGCTGCCCCGAGAAACTCCTCACAGCCATGAGAACTCAGGCGCCACTACATGATGTCGGCAAGATACACATCCATCCGGACTTACTGCGAAAGCGCGGCAAGCTCACTGATGAGGAATTCGCGGAAATGCAGCAACATGTTGTTTACGGCGCAAAGATTATCGGAGCACATCCGCGCTTAGAGATAGGTGCCCAGATGACTATTTCTCATCATGAAAAATGGGATGGAAGTGGCTATCCCTTTGGTTTGCGGGCAGAACAGATCCCTCTTACCGGGAGAATCATGACTATAGCCGACCAATACGACGCCCTACGTAGTCATCGCCCCTACAAGCCGGCACTAGACCACGACACTGTATTTAGGATAATTACAGCAGGTGACGGCCGAACTATGCCCCATCACTTTGACCCCCAAGTGCTGGCGGCTTTCAGGCGAAAGTCCTCCCTTTTTGGCGAAATTTACGATCGGTTGCCCTAACGCTATTTTCGCTGCGCCAAAACTAGCCCGCGCCACCCTCCGCCTTTGGGGCAGAGGGTTTTTCCTTTCGACAGCCATTGACCTAACCACATCTAGAGCGTATACTCCAATTAGATGGCGCATGGAGTGTATGGGGAGGGCTTGTGGATGGAGCAAGAGAAAGTCACTTTTAACCTGAGCGTGGTCGACCTCGGTAAAATGGATTACTTAGTGGAGCACGCGTTTTACGCTAACCGCAGCGAGTTTGTGCGCACTGCGGTGCGGAACCAGCTTAAACAGCACGATCCCATCGTGTCAGACGAATCGCTGCGCGGGAAAATGGTAAGTCTTAGCACGGAGTCTCCAGAGGTGCGCAACATTTGGGCCATCGGCGTCTTCAAACTCGATGCAGCACTGCTGAAACGGCATCTGCAGACCGGAACCAAGCTGGGCATCTTTGTGGTGGGGGGGTTAATCGTTGATCGTTCGATAACCTTAGAGACTCTTAAGGAAGTGCTGGCCACAGCCAAGGTCTACGGTTCCATCACCGGGCAACCAGAGGTAGTGCGCTATCTAAAAGAAGGTGAACGACATGTATAGACAACTCAAAGGCATATGGCCGCTCCTCCCAGGCAAGGAGAAGCTGTTTTTCGTGGCTGGAAGCAAAAGAAGCAAAAGGGACGGAGCCTTTTGCTTCACGAAATGAGCTGCCTGTCTGAAGTTACGCCATAAGTACAGCAAAGGCAAAAGCAATAGTCTAAACACGATGCCAGAGAAGGGGCGGAGAACATGAACAATCACTTGCTGGAAGAACTGCAGCAGAAGGGCTATAGGGCTGCCTTTGTGGGGTTAGAACGACTTACGGAGCTAGAGCAGGAAGTGAACGTACTACGGCGCACCGAGGTGGCTCCCGAAGTGTACTCACACTTTCTCAATCGACTCGCATACGCTCCGCCGCAAACTGAGGACCGCTGGGAGAGCATCTTAGTCGTAGTCAGTCCGCAGCGCACTGCGGTGCTCGACTTCGTCTGGCAGGGGCATCGCGTTCCGGTAGAAGTGCCTCCTACGTATATTCTGGCAGGGCAAAGCGAGGTAGAGCACTGTATCACGACAGCCATGCCGGATATCACGATTAGGCGTGCGCGCCTCCCGCTAAAGCTACTTGCCGCACGCGTGGGCCTAGTCAGATACGGCAGGAATAACGTGACTTATGCGCCGGAAATGGGGAGTTTTCACAGGCTGTTTGGCTACTATACGACACTTAGGGTGGAGGAAAGTGCTTGGTCGGAACCTCTTCTCCTGCCCTCCTGTGCTACTTGCGGCGCCTGCATAAGGAACTGCCCTACCGGGTGCATAGAACCTGAGCGATTCGTAATTCGTGCCGAACGGTGCTTGACCACACTGAACGAACTGGAGGGGGACTTCCCGGACTGGCTCCCTGCACAGTCGCACAACGCGCTCATTGGGTGTATGCGCTGCCAAAGCGTATGCCCCGAGAACGCTGGCGTGCTCGGGTGGAAGAGACACGTAATGTCTTTTACGGGGGAGGAGACTGAAGCCTTAGTGGCCGGCCTGCCTGCAATAGAAGCCAATGAAGAGCTCTGCGCTAAACTAAAGTCCATCGACTTGTGGACAGGCGCTGACTTGCTGCCGCGGAACTTGCGGGCTGTTCTAACGGCACAAGGCATGGAAATAGGCACGAGTTAAAAAATCAATTGACTTTCCTTAGGCGCATAAGCTCGTTATTATGCTCGTTTGTCCGGTGAATTAGGAAATTAATCGAGGTCTGCAGTGAGTCGAGCCGTCCGTCGAGATGCTCTTTGAGTTCTGTAATCTGATCCCCTCTGAGATGAAAAGCATCAAACAGTGCTCCGATCTTCTCGCCATGTACGATTTCAATCCGTGCAACAGTCTTCTCGACTCTGTTGACTTTTTCGTCTACTTGACCTAAACTGTTCACTACACAACTGACAGCATCATCTAATTGGCTTACCTTGTCATCTAATTGGCTTACCTTGTCATCTAATTGGCTTACCTTGTCATCTAAGCTTTTTTGCCCATGGGCCATCCGTTCAACGGATCCTGTTAACTTTACCAGCTGTTCAAGCATGGCTTCTTGAATCTTATCGCTCATCCTGTGCACCTCCTACGAACTACGACGAATTACTACCATATTCTACACCATCGAGTATCTTACCTGCGTGATCAAAAAGGTGAAGCAAAAGGCTCCGTCCCTTTTGCTTCACCTTTTGCTTCGTTGTTTTTTTATGGTGTCCGAGGTGGGACTTGAACCCACACGGTTGCCCATACGCCCCTCAAACGTACGCGTCTGCCAGTTCCGCCACTCGGACATTTACTTTGGTGCCGAAGGTGGGATTTGAACCCACATGAGCTTACACTCACTGCGCCCTGAACGCAGCGCGTCTGCCAGTTCCACCACTTCGGCGTCGTTTTTTATCTTACTCGGATTAAGGTGCGGTGTCAAGCGGAAAGCAGACAGCCAGTCTTAATGCAGCTCCCGGTAAATCGCATAAGTCCGCAACACGCGCAAGACGTATTTTCGCGTTTCGGGAAACGGGATGCGTTCAATATCGCTATGCTGGCCGCTCCAAATGCCTTGCTCTAGCCAGGTTTTTACATTGCCGCGCCCGCCGTTGTACGCCGCTAAGGTGACTTCTAGCTCGCGCCGGAACTGCTCTGTGAGATGACGCAGATACCACGTGCCCATCTTAATGTTTAGCTCGACTTCAAACAGCCTGTCTACATGGAAGTCTGCTAGGTGCATTTCGCTAGCTATCCATTCCCCGGTGGAGGGCATGATCTGCATTAGCCCCCGCGCACCTTTGGGCGAAGTGGCATTAGCGCGGAAGCTGCTCTCTACCCGGATAACGGCGGCTACTAAATATGGGTCCAGTCCATTGGCCTCTGCGTAACGCTCTATGACCTCGCGGTAGGGCCAAGGATAGACTATGCGCCACAGCGGCGGGCCTAACACCGCAAGCAATATGACTACTGCCGCTACATAGATGAGTAAATTCCAGTAGACGTTTAATCCTGTGTTCTGTGACCGCATAAGCTCGCTAACGCCTCGCTGACTTGTGTGTGTGTGTTCTGTAGGCTGCAATCGGTATTAATAATGCGGTGGGCCCGCCATGCTTTATCTTCTAGCGGCATTTGGGCATTAATGCGCGCAAGCGCCTCGTCCTGCGTCAAGCCGCGCGCTATAGCCCGAACCAATTGCGAGGGGGGCTTGCACGTCACTAACCAAATCTCGTCTACGGCGTGCTCGAGTTTGGCTTCAAACAGCAGGGGAACTTCAATCGCCACCAGGCACGCTCCCCGCTCTGCGTGTTCGCGACACCACTTATCTATCTCATCCCAGATGGCCGGGTGCAACAACGACTCAAGGAGCAAACGTTTACGCGCGTCCGCAAAAACCACTGCCCCCAGTAAGGCGCGGTCTATGCTCCCGTCGTCAGACAAAATCCCGTCGCCAAATGTCGCTGTAATTTCATCATAACACTTAGAGCCAGTCGCTAAGAGCCTGTGACCGACCGCATCAGCGCTGATCGTCGGCACACCGAGCTCTGACAACATTGCGGTTACGGTGGACTTCCCAGTGCTAAGGCCGCCGGTAATACCTATGCGCAACACAGACTCCCCTCCCCGCACTCATTAAATTTGGCACTGCAGGCAAAAATGTGTTCCGCGACCAGCTAAAACCCGACGGGAAATTTCGCCGCCACAAGAGTGACAGGCTTCACCGGCGCGTCCGTACACCTTCAGTTGATGCTGAAACCCTCCCTGTTGCCCCAAGCCATCAAGATAATCACTGAATGTAGTGCCGCGCATCTTGATGCCTTGCGCTAGCACAGCAACCACAGCACCGTGCAAGCCTGCGACCTCAACTAATGCGAGCTCGCCCGCAACGCGATCCGGCCTTAGGCCTGCCAAGAACAACGCTTCGTCGGCGTAGATATTGCCAATACCGGCAACGACGTGCTGGTTAAGCAGCAAAGATTTAATCGTGCCGCGCTTCCCCGTAAGGAGTGATGCCAACACTGCTACGGTAAACTCCGGAGACAGCGGCTCCACGCCTAGGTGTTCCATGCGGGCCGCGCGGACAATCTCGTGGTCCGCGGCGATAAACCAGTAACCAAACTGCCTAGTATCAGTGTAGCGCAGCTCGCTCCCGCTTGCCAGCTTAAGCACAATATGCGTGTGGGGCAGACGCGGCAGGTCGGCCGCAGCAAAGCGCAGTTGCCCCGTCATACGCAGGTGAATGATGAGCGTATACTCACCAGAAAGCTTAAACAAAAGGTACTTGCCCCGCCGTCCGATATCTTGCACAACACGGTTAGTTGTAAGTCTAGAAAACTCATCCGCAGTCACGTTCTGCAGTAGCTTGGGCAAGTACACTTCGCTCCGGACTATCTGTTGCCCTTTGAGTAAAGGCAGCAAGCTATGACGGATGGTTTCAACCTCGGGCAGTTCAGGCATGCGGAAGTCCTACATTGTACCAGTTGCTGCCCACCTTAATGTCAACAACCAGCGGCACCGTCAGGTGGAGAGCGTTTTCCATTATGTCCTGAACCATTAAGGCCAGCGGGCGAAGCTCCTCGGTGGTCGTCTCAAAGATCAGTTCGTCGTGCACCTGCAAAATCATGCGCGACTTAAAATTAGCACGCTCTAACTCCGCATGAATCCTGACCATGGCAAGTTTAATCAGGTCGGCGGCGGTCCCCTGAATCGGCGTATTCATGGCGGTACGCTCTGCAAAAGCTCGCCTAGTAGCGTTACTGCTGTTGATCTCGGGCAAATAGCGTCGCCTGTGCAGCAAGGTCAGAACAAACCCATCGCGCTTAGCTTGCGCTATGGTGCTGTCAATAAACGCCTTAACGCCGGCATAGCGGCGAAAATAGTTGTCTATATAGTCTCTCGCCACGCCGCGAGGCACCTTAATGTCCCGCGCTAGACCGTAGTCGCTGATGCCGTAAACAATGCCAAAGTTAACGGCTTTCGCGCGGTCGCGCATTTCGCGTGTCACAGATTCTACACTAACCTCGAACACCTCGGCTGCGGTGCGCGTGTGGATGTCCTCCCCGCCACGAAAAGCCGCCGTTAAAATTGGGTCGCTTGACAGGTGTGCGAGAATACGCAGCTCTATCTGCGAGTAGTCGGCGGCGAGAATGTGCGTAAACCCAAATGCCGGGCAAAAGGCTCGCCTAATCATTCGCCCCTCAGCCAACCTAATGGGGATGTTCTGCAAGTTTGGCTCGGTACTGCTTAGGCGTCCCGTCGCGGCAACGGTCTGATTGTAAGTTGTGTGCACTAATCCTTTGGTATCGACAGCGTTCTGTAGCCCCTCTAAATATGTGGACTTAAGCTTAGACAAGGTCCTGTACTCAAGGATTTTCTGCACTATTTCGTGCTGATCGGCTAGGCCTTCCAAGACTTCGGCATCGGTGGAGTAACCGGTCTTGGTCTTCTTGCCGGTGGGTAGCCCTAGTTTCTCAAACAAGATTAGACCTAGCTGTTTGGGGGAGCTGATGTTAAACTCCTGCCCCGCAAGTGAGTAAATCTGTTCAATAAGGCCGTGTATACGCGAGCTAGTGTGCTTCTCCATGTCCTGCAGCACGCTAAGGTCGACAGCCACCCCGGTGCGCTCCATCGCCAGTAGTACGCGGGCTAAAGGTAACTCCACGTCGTAGTAAAGGGAGCTCAGGTTCTTTTTTTCTAACTCGTGCGTAAGTCTTTGGCTTAGTTCAGGCAAAACCAAAGCTTCGCCCTCTCCACTGGAAACGCTCTGGCCGAGGTACTGCTGCGCCAGCTCCGAGCAAGTATAGGTTGCTTGGCTCGGATCCAAGAGATAGGCTGCGAGTTCAATGTCAAACACGTTGGCACCAAGGCTTAAGCCGAGCGCTTCAAGCGCACGTTCCGCCGCCTTATATTCGCATACTACTTTGATGACTGCGTCATCCTGCAGGATGGCCCTCAGTTCCCCTAGCTGCTCAGGCTCACTCGCAACGATACGTCTGACGCCGTGGGCGTCGGCGAGCAACATCCCCTCGCCCTCGCTTAGCCTTAGCCCCGCTCGGTTGCCTTGCTCCCTAGGTGCGCTTACATATGTTTGCGACTTCATAGGCGTTGCTTGCGCTTGCGTTTCTATACTACTGGCCTCGCCTTCTAGTTTACGCAGCAAGCTGTGCAGCTCTAAGTCGCGATAGAGCCTAGCCAAGCGCGGTTTGTCTTCTACCCGCAGCCTAAATTGCGACAGGTCAAAACCAAGCTCCACATCCCGTACAATGGTCGCCAGAAACTTGCTGAGAAAAGCGTCTTCTCTGCCCGCAATGAGCATTTCCTTGAGTTTAGGCCGAGTGATAGCGTCAAGGCGTGCGTACACACCCTCTACACTGCCAAACTCGCCAATGAGGGCGAGGGCGGTTTTTTCCCCTACCCCCTTCACGCCCTTAATGTTGTCAGATGCATCCCCCATAAAAGCCTTTAGATCCACAAGCTGCTTAGGCCTTAGCCCATACTTGGCAAAGACCTCGACTTCACCCACGAGCTCTGTTTCCGTGACCCCTTTGCGCGTAAGCATGACCTTTGTTTGCGGGCTGACGAGTTGCAGGCTGTCACGGTCGCTGGTCACAATGACAGTGTCAATGCCGGCTTCCTCGGCGTGCCGCGTCAATGTGCCAATTACGTCATCCGCTTCGTGCCCGTCAACCTCAAAGATGCTGATGCCGCTCGCCTGGAGCAATTCTTTAATGTAATCTATCTGCAGCCTTAGTTCATCCGGCATGCGCTCGCGCTGCGCCTTGTATTCGGGGTACCTCTCCAATCTAATAGTAGGACTGCCCCGGTCGAAGGATGCCAGAATGTAATCCGGCTTGTGCTTCTCGATAAGCTTGTTGAGCATCAAGGCACACCCATATACTGCGTTGGTGGGTCTCCCGTCCTTGGTGGCGAGAGCCGCCTCCAAAGCATAAAACGCCCGGAAAGCCAGGGCGTGTCCATCAATCAAGAATAAACGCGGCACAAGCATCACTGCTCCCTTACGTGTTCATAAGGGTAGTATACTACATCCGCGCGTCTGGCGCTTGGGGAGGACAGCCCTCACGCCCCGCGCTTCTTGTACCATAAGTACACTACCCCGCTCCAGAGGGCGAAGGCGGTGCCGCCGGCAAGAGACGAAACAGCGATGCTTCTGCTGGCGTCTTCGGGGAACTGTGATACATTAAAGACCTGTGCTTTGTCTTCTACCGTAGTCTGGAAGGTGACGTCAGTGCTCTCGCTTTGTGGTGGCTGACCTGCCCGCTGCATCGACCACAGATCAGGAGTTACATTGTAGCTAAGCACGGTGAGAGCTAGGGCTGCCGCCACAGGAGCCAGGCGAGGCACAAAGAAGCGCCAAGCCGTTCTGGTGCGAGAAACCCTGCTGACTTCACCCATGACCCTATCCAGTAAAACCGGCGGAACATCCACAACAGGCATAGCGACAAACAGGGATATGTCCTTACGCAATTCGGAAATAAGCGTAGCGCACTCCCCACAACTATCAAGGTGGTGAGATAGCTCAGGAGGCGCATGTCCGTCAAGAATGTCCGAGAGATGCTCGCGTACTTGTGTGCACTTCATAGACCTACTTCGCCTCCCTTCTGCATGTATGGACGTCAGCGGCGCTGATTTGTTCCACGCGCAATAAATGTTCGCGCAGTGCTAAGCGAGCGCGGTTAAGGCGGGACTTAACGGTGCCTACGTTGATGTTTTGCACCCCCGCGATTTCCTCATAAGATAAGCCTTCGACATCTCGAAGCAGCAAAATCAGCCTGTGCTCAGGCGATATCGCCTGCAAGGCCTGCGCTATTTCCCTGCGTCGTTCCGCCCGCATCACCTGCTCCTCCGGCTGCAGGGACTGCGGCCCGCTAAACTCGAGGGCATGTTCACCCTCTTCGGAAGATACAAAGGCATCGGTACTCATCACTACTAGCGGACGGCGGCGACGCTTGCGCAGCTCATCCAACACAATGTTGTTCGCAATGCGATACAGCCAAGTGCTAAAGCTGCTGTCACCTTTAAAGGTCTTGAGCGAACGAAAGACGCGGATGAAACTCTCTTGTGATATATCGAGTGCGTCTTCAGGGTTACCGGTCATGCGCAAGGCTAGGTTATAAACTTTCGACTGGTAACGCTCAACTATCTGGCAAAAAGCGTCGGTGTCGCCTGCTAGGCTCCTTTGGACCAGCCCTTGGTCTGTGTCTGCTGCGAGCACCCCGTCACACCCCTTTCGCCATGCATAGTATAGACGCAAAATCTTGCGCGAAGTTCCATAGTTATTATAGCAAATTGGCGCACTTAGCACTTAGCACGTGAAGCAAAAGGCTCCGTCCCTTTTGCTTCCCTTTTGCTTCTTGGCACTTGGCACTTGGTGGATAGCGGAAAGCAGAAAGCCCCCTAGTTCACGATTCATGATTCACGATTGCTTACGGCGTCACTATTTCCAAAGCCCCGT
>QLUB01000079.1 GCA_018725205.1 candidate division NPL-UPA2 bacterium | reverse complement strand
GAACGTTTAGCTGCCTTTCTCGCGGCACTAATGGGCGACAGGGATGCAAGGATTATTTTCACCGAGCGCGAGGCGGTAGCACTGATGAATGAGGGCGCGAGGGAGCTGTTTGCCGATGTAGCGGCTGTATCGGCGAGCGTCAGCAGCGTGCGCTTCGCTGGGGACACAGCTACCGTCAGCACCGACCTTAGGGTGGGTCGCATTTCTCTGCGCCCGCAGATGACCTTCGCCGCCCGCACGGAAGGCGAACACGTAGTCCTAGACATCAAACGTATGCGTGTCGGCATAGTGCCAGTGAGTGTGGCCGCCACCCTCGCCGGTATTCGCGCCCGCGGTGTGCCGGAGTACATGCAGATTCACCCTTTAGCCGGGCGCATTGTGGTCAAGAAGCGCGGTGACGTGAGGTACCTAGAAGACATTGATATCGGTAGAGGTACTGTAACTTTAACGGTGCAAAGACCATAGAGCATGAAGCAGAAGGGAAGCAGAAGAGAAGCAGAAGGGACGGAGCCTTTTGCTTCACAACCACGTCGTCACCTCACTAAACGCTCTACGGGGTCGCGCCGCTGGGGCCGCATCGGCATAACCTAGTGCAATAGCAGCTATCATCTCGTCGTTGCGGCCGAGGAAATTGTTGATCTGTTGCTCGGCATAGAACACGTCGCAGATCCACAGCGTTCCTAAGTTGAGCGCTTCCGCCTGGAGGAGCATGTTTTGTATCGCTGCCCCAATGCTTTGGGTGTCCACTAGGGACCAATAGCGATTTGCGCCGTTGTCGTCGTCTTCAGCCGAGGCGTAGGGGTTATGCACCACGATGCACACGGGGGCCTGCCGCATGGCTTTGGCCGTCCACTCCGCACTGCCAGTCTGGAGCCCCTGCTCTTTTAGATGGCTGACGGTGGATTCGAGAATATCTACCAAGGTCGTTTTCTTCTCTCCCAGGAGCACGGTAAAGTGCCACGGTTGCCTGTTCTTGCCCGAGGGCGCGAGAACACCCGCTATGAGAACTTGCTCGATAAGCTCGCGCGCCACGTGCTGGTTTTTAAAGTTGCGGATGCTGCGTCGCGTGGAAATGGCCTGCAGGATTTGCATGGGGACCTCCTTAATGCTTGTTGAATAGCGGTTGTGAAGCAAAAGGCTCCGTCCCTTTTGCTTCCGTTTTGCTTCTTAGCGCAGCACGACCACTGTTACGCCTTCGTTGCCGTCGAGGTGGCGTTCGTCTTCGAGGGCTTTGCACATACCGATGAACTCGCGCCTTTTGTGCGACCATTCTTCGCAGGCGACAAAGGCGCGCACGATGCCGCGCAGATCATCGCCGCGTAGAGCATTTCTTACTGCGCTACGAATTGCGCCGCCGACACCCGAGGAGCCCCAGCCATGAATGATCACCACAGCTTTAACCCCTTGCCGCTTATATGTGGCAAGCGAGTTTTTCATGTGCATAAGAGCATGTTCGACCGAGGGGCCGCCCTGTTCTAGATTGAGTGTAGCTACTTTTTTCATTGCGCTTACCACGCCCCCTACAAATTGTCGTCGCGCCTGTCTAGCGAAAATATTACCGCCAGCACTCCTGCCACGGCGCGGTAAAGTTCGACCGGGATCTCTTCCTCTAGCTTAAGTCCAACCAAAAGCTGCGCTAAGTCGGCGTCGTGATGTACCGGCACCCCCGCAGCTGCGGCAGCGTCGACAATCCGCGTGGCGAGTTCTCCTCGGCCTGCTGCCACCACTTTAGGAGCTCCGCCGCTGTGTTGGTCGTATGAAAGCGCCGCAGCTAACTTGCGTTGTTCCTCCATGCATTACACCTTAAGATCTACGGCGGTGTAGCCTGCTAGTGGTGCGGGAGGAAAAACATCGAGCACCGATAACACTAGGCCAGTGTGGCAACGCAAATTGCCAAAAGTTGCGCCACCCACTTCTATAGCGGCAGCGATAGTTGCACGTCCGCCCTCTATGTGCCGGAGCAGTTCGGGAGCGTTGGCGTGGCAAACAAGGTCTATTTGCCCGGTGCGATATGAAAAAGCTAGCCATAGTTCGCCGTAGTGCATGGTTTGTACCCGCACTGCCACTTGGATGTTTTCTGATGGCAACTGTCGCGCTACATCATCTCGCATTACATACAACTCGCCGTGATGCGCCCCTCTCTCCCACCACACAACTTTGACATCGGGGTAAAGCGGTGACGCCGCCGCATCATTAATTTGCCGTAGGGCAAGGGGGACTTCCTCTCCCGCCGCCTCACCGAGCAGAAAGCTTGCTACCAATCGTGCTACGGCCCCTTCGTAGTCTATGCCCACCGAATTGCCCCAACCGAGAGCGTTAAGGTAGGCGGCGAGTTTTTCGGGGGAGAACGTTGTGGTGTCAGCCAGTATTTTGCGCATGGCGTCAGGGTGTAGTGGCACCATCCAACCAAGCAAGGCTTTGGCGATTAATTGCAGGCGGGGGCTAGTAGATAGGCCGAGTTGGCGTAAGGCCGATGCTAAATCAGCGCCCTGTGGGATTGAAGGAGTGGTTGCCATACGCAACACAATGTGTTTAGCAGCACCTGCTGGTCTCACAGCCGGAATAATCATGGCATACTCTCCTTTTAGGAAGTCATTGTACTTTCGATTCGCTTCGCCTAAAAGAATCCCTGCTATACGCGCGGGGCTTAGTGCGAACTGAGAAGTGCTTCTTAAAAGGATATAAGCGTAGCCATCAAGAATGTAGATGGGATGAATTCAGGCTCGCCTGAACCACAACGAAAGGAAGATGAACAATGAAAGTTTCGGTGCGCTGCATGGTGCCGCGCGATGTGGTAGCAGATGCAATCATAGTGGGTGTGTATGAGGGAGCCGGTCAGCTTACCTCCGAAGCGGCAAGTGTTGACGTCTTGTGCGGTGGGTTGCTCAAGCAACTGATAGACAAGCGAGAAATCACCGGTAAACTAAATGAAGTGGCGACGATTTATCCCCCTAGCCAAACCGTACGCAAGGTAGTTGTGGTTGGGTTGGGTGTTGCAGACAAACTCGATGTCGAAAAGCTGCGTCAAGCGGCAGCCAACGGCATCAAAGCCGCTGCTAAGGGCAAGGTCAAATCCATTGCCGCGCACGTGCTTGGCGCGGGGGCCTCGTCTATAAACCTCGAAGATGCAGCAGCCGCTTCAGTAGAGGGAGCATTGCTCGCTACTTACAGCTACGACGTGTTAAAGAGCAAGCAGGAGGAAAAAACGCTCTCAGAGGTGATTTTGCTTTGTGTAGGCCCAGAGGCGATATGCACGATAGAGCAGGGGGTTAAGCGCGGCATCGTTATGGCCGAGGCAGCTAACCTAGCGCGCGACCTCGTCAATGCTCCCGCTAATCACATGACTCCCACCCATATGGCCGAAAAAGCCCAGCAAATCGCCAAGGAATGTGCGCTGCACTGCGAAGTGCTGGAACGCTCAGACATGGAACGCCTCGGTATGAGGGCTTTGCTAGGTGTGGCCAAGGGCAGCGCCGAACCGCCAAAGCTAATTGTGTTGCGCTATAACGGCAACCCCGGCGGCGCGACTATGGCCTTTGTCGGCAAAGGACTAACTTTTGACAGTGGCGGCATTTCCATTAAGCCCGCCGAAAATATGCACCTGATGAAGAACGATATGGCGGGCGGCGCTGCGGTGCTAGGCGCAATGCAGGCCATCGGCAAACTCAAGCCGAAAGTCAACATTCTAGGGATTGTCCCCGCTACCGAGAATATGCCTGCGGGCAATGCGCTGAAGCCGGGCGACGTTATTACCGCCATGACCGGCAAAACAATCGAGATCATCAGCACCGACGCCGAAGGTCGCCTCATCTTGGCGGACGCAGTTGCCTATGCGGCGAAGCTTGGGGCCGGCAAAATTGTGGACATCGCCACCTTGACCGGAGCGTGCGGCGTCGCGCTAGGTAGCGTGTACTCGGCGGTGATTACAAATTGCGACAAGCTTGCGCAAGAGCTGCAGTCTGCCGCAGCCACAACCGGCGAACGTTACTGGCCCATGCCTAACCACGACGAGTATCGCGAGATGATTAAGAGCCTTGTGGCCGACATCAAGAACAGCGGCGGACGCATGGGCGGCGTGATGACCGGCGGCCTCTTTATTGGCGAGTTTGTCGGCGAAACCGCCTGGGCACACCTCGACATTGCTCCTACAGCTTATACCGAGAGCGAAAAGCACTATCAGCCCAAGGGAGCCACAGGGGTAGCTACTCGCACGCTAGCGGCACTGGCTTTGTTATGGGGTGAGCAAAGCTAATGCCCATAAAGCTCATCTCATGGAACGTCAACGGCATCCGCGCCTGTGTGGGCAAGGGATTCTTAGAGTACGCTACGGCCATGGACGCAGACTTCTTTTGCTTACAAGAAACAAAGCTACAAGCCGGCCAAATCGAGCTCGAGATGCCGGGCTACCTGCAGTTCTGGAACTATGCGCAAAAAAAAGGCTACTCCGGCACAGCTATCTTCACCAAGCACGCGCCGCAATCCGTGCGATACGGCCTTGGGCTGGCCGAGCATGACACCGAAGGCAGGGTAGTTACATTAGAGTACAACGATTTCTGGCTAGTCAATGTCTACACCCCTAACTCGCAACCGGAGCTGGCGAGGCTAGGCTACCGTATGGAGTGGGACGACGCCTTCTTTAACTATCTGCAAGGGCTAAACAGCCACAAGCCGGTTGTCTTGTGCGGCGATCTTAATGTCGCTCACCAAGAAATAGACCTGAAGAACCCGGCCTCCAACCGCAGAAACGCAGGCTTTACCGACGAAGAGCGCGCGAAATTGTCCCGCCTGCTGGACGCTGGGTATACCGACACCTATCGTCACTTCTACCCAGACCAGACCGACGCCTATACTTGGTGGTCATACATGATGAAAGCGAGAGAGCGCAATATTGGCTGGCGCATAGACTATTTTGTCGTGGCTGACGCACTCGTCAACCGCATGGCGGGTGCTGAGATTCACCCCCATGTATATGGAAGTGACCACTGCCCGGTCGTGTTGATTTTGCGGCCCTAGCCTAATCACAACAGCGCAGCAGGTGAAAAACCGCTGCGCTTTCTACTTGTCGTTCGGCGACGAGCTTGTACCCTTGCTTGGCATAAAACAGATTTGCGCCGGGAGAAGTTGTATAAAGATAGATATGAGATTGCGAAGAAGCTGCGGCCACCAAACCGTGCGCATGGCTGAGCAAAGCCGCTGCTAACCCGTGTCCCTGATAATTAGTGCGCACTGCCAGCATCGAAATCTCAGCCACGCGGCTGGGCATGTCGCCTGGTCGCCGCGTTGCTGCAGCCATGGCCAAAGCCTTTCTCAAGCGCATCCCCGGTAGAACTTTGAGCATACGCCACAAGTTGCGGCGTACCGACCACTGCGGCGCACGCCCGTCAAGACCAGCTATACCGAGGACGGCCGCCAAGTCGTCATCACTACGCACGCCAAACAGGGGATTGCCTTCTTCTATGGCGTGCGCGACCCATGCCTCCATAAACCTATGGTAATGCAGGTCTTGTCCGCGCTCGGTGCTGGCGAAAATGAGCTTAAACGCCGGGTCTTCACGAAATGCGTCCGCCAAGACCCCGGCAATGGCTGGTGCATCTTCTGGGGCCAGAGCAACAATCCCGGTGTCGGGGAGGATAGTTCCGCGCGTCATGGCGTAACTCCGGCGGCGCGAACATGCACTCGGCTGGCATTGGCGTCGATTCTGATCTCGATTTTTTGCGGCGAGGTATCGAAGTTAGGCGACGTGTAGACCTGGCCTGTTCTGCTCCATGCGCCGTCGACGCGCACAGAGCTAGCCTGCGAAGAAACGAAGATTCTGGCGGCTACGTCGTGAGGGATAACGATTTCAGCGTTTGCCGCATTTGCAGTGACTCTGACGCGTGAGATTCCATCCCGCGCGGGCAAGTAGAGCGAGCTGTGGCTGGCGTTAAGCATTAGGTCTAGCTCGTATACATCAAGGTGCCTTAGGTCTATCTCACCCCTGCCGGCCGCAGAAGTTATGTCGAGCGAAAGCGGTAAGCCCCGGCTTAGCTCAAGTTCCCATCTATCAATAAGGGAGGTGCCAAGCGTTACCCTGCGGCGGCCGTGGGTGGAGCTGATAACCAATTGCCCTAGTCCCGCATGACCCGGTTCTCTCCCGGCAAAGAAAATACGTGGCTCAAGACCATAATTTACCATGCGATAAAAAGACGGCGAGCCGTCGGGCAGAGGACCGAGGTTGAGCACCCCGGCACTAAGGTCGATTTCGACCCGCGCTTCGGTCAGTCCCTGCAGCAATTCGGAATGCTCGACACGTGCGCCTTGTCCCCACTCGCTATGCCGCACCGGTGCCCAGAAAAAATAACCTGCCGCTGCGAGTATGATTACCATAAGGAGCACGGTCGCGAGCTTGGCTCCGCGCCGTCCAAGCAGGATTTCAAAGCCCCACGCGACTACGAGCAGCGGCCACAAACGCCACACATGTCCCCAAATATCCGAGGGCAGGAAGCCGAAATTTCGCAGGAGCAGCACGACCCCAACAAGAAGAAGGACAATTCCCTCGATCATATCTTGCGCCGCATTCCATGTACGATTACGGCAAGTCCGCCCAAAATAAGCACACCAGGCCACAACCAGCGCGGGTCAATCCACCACATGAGGTTAAAATTGCGAAGCAAAAGAAAAGTCCCCAGCACCACAATCGCGCCGCCCAGCACAGCTCTTGGCGCGCGGGTCTGACGCGTCGTTGACGTAAAAGTCTGCTCCAAGCGCTCGCCCAATTCTTCTGCCGTCTCAGCCAATTCTTCGATGTTCGCCTCGACCACTTGGGTCGGTGACGCCACCCGCATGGACTCTTTGGGCACAATTAAGGCCATGACGATGTAGGCGATAAGCCCCATGCCGTCAAAAAACACTAACGCGGCCATACCTATCCTGACCAAAGTCGGGTCAAGTCCAAAGTAGTCGGCTAACCCGCCGCACACTCCCGCGATGATGTGGTTATCCCTGCTGCGATAAAGACGCTTCTGCATAAGAATCATCCCTTCCTGTGGCATCTAGAGAAGTAATACGTGCACGAGTTGAAGTGGTTTCAAGTTGGCAGTGACTGTGTCACCAGAGGACTTTACAGTTGCCATCACGAAACAGATAGCACGTATGCAGGGGAGGTAGGCGCATGCAGAAACTGTTGGATTTGGTCTATGCCAACGCATCTAGTGATTGGTCAGGTCGAGCTCGCGAGGCCTTTGAAGAGCTCTTTGGCACAGCAAACGGTCGCTACCCGAAGGCCGCAGAAAAGACGGTGACTCTACGAGCACCAGAAATGTCGGGTGGCGGTGTACAATTTGCTGCGTTAATCCACCCATCTAATCCGAGTTCCGGCCCTTACGGCGGAGCGAGCTTTGTGCTTTTCCCGAGCACAGCGCAGGCGCCCTGTCTGGCCGCAATGGTTGTCGGCACCCAGGGGCTTAGTCCTGATGAAGAAGTCTTGAGTCGACCGGGCCATGCGCGGCGACTCGCTGCAATCTGCAAGTGGCTTAACGCTGATTATGGCAAGGGCAATGTGGTGGCCTGGCACAAGCACGACCCCACGCGGATTGACCTCGACATGCCGGCCAATGTGGAGCGCGCTTTTGCGCCGTACCGCGACGCACTCAACCGCTACGGCAAGGTGATCTATGCGGCTTACGCCCCTGACTCAGATCGAAACAGCACGGAGCAAGCTCTCAAGTCAATGCTTGATCTAATGATGAAGGAGCGAGGCTATGCCCCTCTGCAGGCTCATGCAGAAGAGGCGCGCGCAATCGAAGCAAAATATCGCGCCCATTTATTTCCTCGCCAGAGCCGCGATGAGGTTTGGGAAGTGCTGAAGGCCAGGCGATATGTTATCCTGCAAGGCCCACCAGGCACGGGAAAGACGCACTTGGCGCTTGAGTTGCTGCAAAAAAACTACAACGGTCACGGCATATCGGTGCAACTGCACCCGAATACTACTTACGAGAATTTTGTGGGTGGGCTCGCCCCCGTGACATCGGACCGCGGGATGGGTTTTAGGTTCGCCCCTTGTAAAGGCTATCTGATGCAAGCAATCGAGGAGGCCATGAAGCAACCCGGCAAATCATTTCTTTTACACATAGATGAAATCAACCGCGCTGACCTAGGGAAGGTTCTCGGCGAGGCTATTTTCCTTTTGGAGCCGCATACTAATGTGCCGCGCACAGTAGGCCTGCCGTACGATTTTGGCGACGGATTTGGGTCCGTGCTGCAAGTTCCCTCAAACCTGCACATTGTCGGAACAATGAACACTGCAGACCGAAGCATTGCCCTAGTCGACATCGCGGTGCGCAGGCGGTTTAGCTTTTGTCCGGTGTGGCCACAGACAAGCGTGGTTGCTGCACACGGGTGCAAATTTATGCAGGACGCTTTTGGCGACTTGCTTGACTTATGGGTGGAGTACTCTAACGATGAGTCCTTTGCGCTAATGCCCGGGCACTCGTACTTTCTGGAAGAGGATGAGACGCAGGCAAAGAATCGACTTCAGTATACGCTGCTGCCGTTGCTCGAAGAGTACCTGGCGCAAGGCTATGTCGCAAGCTTTTCGGGGGCTATACGCGGCTTTATACAGCAAATACAGGCAGCGCAAAGTAACTGATGGCTATTTCACCAAAGAAGAAGCCGCTGTCCTTTGGGCGTCAGGAGCGGAGAACGCCGCACGGAAAGATAATTGAGGTGGAGGACTCCGGACTGTCCCGCATTAGAGCGGCGGATTTGTTTGTGTCCGCCCGTGCAGCTAGGGATGGAGAGGCTCATGCCGCGACACTTGCTACTCAGATGGTAACACAAAACAGGGGTCTGCTTGGCACTTTTGGCGCGTCCGCTGATGTGACCTACAATGGGCGCTCTGCAGAAATTGTGCTTAAGACAGGCACCAAGATCGGCGCTCTCCCCCTCATCTCACCCTTGACCGGCAAACCGGACTACGGGCTAGTCATCAAGCCTAGGTTTCCCTGGGCGGGGGTCGGACTGATGCTTGGAGCCATGGGCTGGAAAGTAAGCCCCTC
>QLUB01000078.1 GCA_018725205.1 candidate division NPL-UPA2 bacterium | reverse complement strand
GAAAGTATAGAGCAGTTTTGGGTAGGTGTCAAGCAAACTGTTCGAACCCCCGCGTCTCTATCTTAGTTCGCTCTCTCCCCGCCCTATCCTGCAAAAAACAATAGACAACGGGCTAGCATTACCCGTCGTCTACCTTACATTAATATCGTAATTTCTGCAACGCCTATTTGTTCAGTGCTAGAGAGTAACTACACGGTTCCCAGTCGCAATAAACATGACGGATTCTGCCAGGTTAGTGGCATGGTCGGCGATACGCTCAATTTGGATAGCAATAATAAGCAGCGGCAGAGCCTTGGGCACAATAGTCCCATCCGCAGTCATCATGCCGCGCAGCTCGACGACAATGCGTTCACACAGCTCGTCGACGACATCATCGCGCTTCCATACATCAATGGCCAGGTTGACGTCCGAGTTAATCAGCGCATTCAAGGAGTCCTGCAGCATCCCCGCCGCCACGTCGACCATCTTAGGGATATCGATAAGCGGCTTAATCAGGGGACGTGGCAGTAGGCGCGACTGTTCCACAATATTCGTCGATATATCGGCGACCCGCTCCATATCTACAGCTAAGCGCATAGCTCCAATGATGCGCCTAAGATCCTTTCCTACGGGTTGTTGTTTAGCGATTAGCTCGATGGCTAAAGCATCGATCTCAGCGGCCATCTCATCAATAAGAATCTCCATTTCCTCGACTTGGTTGGCAGCCTGCTCATTGCCGGTCCGCAGCGTATCGAGGGCGAGATGCAGCATTTGCTCGATGCGACCCCCCATGGCTAATAGCCGCGCGTGGAGGTCGTCTAGCTCCTTTTGAAAACTTTTACGCAGCATGGTAATCCCCCTTATCCCATTTTCCCGCTTATATAATCATCCGTCCGCTTGTCTTGCGGCGTAGTAAAAATCTTGCGTGTCGCATCGTACTCTACGAGCTCGCCCCCCAGCAAAAACGCCGTACGGTCGGAAACTCGTGCCGCTTGCTGCATGTTATGTGTCACCACAATGACCGTAAGCGTGCGTTTGAGCATCAGCATCAGCTCTTCGATCTTGGCAGTGGCCGCAGGATCAAGCGCGGAAGCGGGCTCATCCATCAAGAGCACCTCAGGACCTACGGCGAGTGACCTAGCAATACACAGGCGCTGTTGCTGCCCGCCGGAAAGGTCAAAGCCAGAGACATGCAGCCTGTCTTTCACTTCATCCCACAGAGCCGCTTGGCGCAAAGAGTTTTCCACAATAATATCGAGATCTGCCTTGCTGCGCAAGCCCTGCAGTTTCGGGCCATAAGCTACGTTCTCATAGATGCTCTTAGGAAAGGGATTAGGCCGCTGAAACACCATGCCCACTTTACGACGCAGCATAACGACGTCTACGCCGTTAGCGAGGATATTCTGGTTGTCAATTAGGGCCTCACCCGTAATCCGCATGCCACTGATGTGGTCGTTCATGCGGTTAAGGGAACGCAGGAGAGTAGACTTGCCAGAGCCCGACGGCCCGATAATTGCCGTAATCTCCTTTTCGGGGAGTTCCACTGACACGTGTTTGACGACGTGCAACTTACCGTAGAAAATCGATATGTCTGTAAGGCTAACCTTATGCTTGTTTTCTACCACTTCTTAAGTCTCCTTTCCCTCTCACGCCACAGTGTCGCACTAACCTGCATAACCAGCACTAAGAACAACAATACCCCGGCAGTAGCCCAGATGCGCTCCGGTGGCATGCCGGGAAGCTGTGTTGCCGAAATATACAGGTGGTAGGGCAACGCCATGAAACGGCTCATGAAGGAAGTCGGGAGCCGCGGCAAAAAGAACGCTGCGCCGGTAATCAAGATGCAGGCCGTATCACCTGCGGCGCGGGACAAGGCGAGCAGTGTCCCCGTAAGGATGCCGCTTCGCGCGCAGGGTAAAGTCACGGTCGATACCGCTTGCCAGCGCGTGGCTCCTAAAGCCAGCGACGCTTCGCGGAAGGACCCTGGCACGCCGTGCAGCGCTTCGCGTGTCGCCGTCACAACTAAAGGTAGCGTCATTATGGCCAGCGTCAGTGAGGCAGAGAGAAGTGACGAACCAAAGCCAAGCGTAAGCACAAAAAACGCATAACCAAATAGGCCAAAGACAACCGAGGGCACGCCCGCAAGATTAATTAGGGCCATTTCCAAAAGGTGTGTAAAGCGGTTGCGCGGAGCGAATTCCGCTAGATACACGCCGGCCCCGACTCCCACCGGCAGCACCACAAGGGTTGTACCGAATAACAGCCACAGGGTACCGACGATGGCGGGCAGTATGCCTCCGGTTATGCCGCGCTGGGCGGGCATAGCAAAGATGAACTCAAGCGAAATCCCGGCGGCGGCGCGAACAAAGATATAGAGAACCGCGGCCAGCGGCGGCAGCAACGCTAACCCCAATGCGCCAAGCAAGAACATTTCCGGCAGCGTGTAAGATTGCCGCATTTACCCCGCCTCCTTTTTGCCACCGATTACGGCGGCAGCGATGGCGTTAACCGCGAGCGTAATGGTGAAGAGCACCAGTCCGGCGGCAAAAAGCGCGTGGTACTGCTCGCTGTGACGCGCCGCATTTGTTACTTCGGCCGCGATAAGGGCGGTAATGGGGCGCATTGGCTCGAAGATACTGCCTGGCGTTGTGAGTCTCCCGCCAGCGACCATGAGGACTGTCATCGTCTCGCCAATGGCCCGGCCCATGGCGAGCAGAACAGCCGCCACGAGGCCTCCTCGCGCGGCTGGGACAATTACGCGCCAGATAGTCTGCCAGCGCGTGGTGCCTAGGGCATATGATGCTTCCGCGTATTCGCGGGGCACTGCTCGCAGCGCCTCATCCGCCAGGCTCACCAGTGTAGGCAAGACCATAACGCTTAACACAAGGCCAGCCGAGAACCCGGTCAACCCGGTATTAAGATTAAACACGCGCGCTACAAACGGCGCAATCACTGTCAACCCGAGAAAGCCCCATACTACTGAGGGGATACCGGCAGTCATCTCAAACACCGAACGCAAGAGGACGCTAACATGGCGCGGCAGAAGCTCCGCTAGGCTCACCGCCGAAAGAATACCAATCGGGCACCCTAAGACAACCGCCATGGTGGTGATCATGAACGAGCTGACAAGGAACCCTTTAATCTGGAAAGTAGGCGGACTGGAGACCGGCAACCACCGGTCTCCAGTAAAGAAACTCAAATCAACCTGCTCCCGAAAGAACGGCCAAGCCTGTGCCGCTACAAACAAGAAGATCGCGGCGGTCAAGAGCAGGACAGTGTATCCCGCCACGGTGACTAGCTTCTGCTGGTACGGCACAGCCGACCCTCCTCGAGTTGCTCTAGTTAATGGGCACGAAACCTAAGTCGCGCACGATTTTTTGCCCATTAGCGCTGACCACGAAGTCAAGGAACGTCTTTAAGTCGCCTTTAACCTCGCCGATGATGTAAAAGAAAAGGGGACGAGCCAAGCCGTAGGTATGATTAAGCACGGCTTCGACGGAAGCTACTACGGCTTTGGAGGCTTCGTCCGCCTTCAGGCCGAGAACCGCGACCGCGGGGCGTACATAGCCAAGGCCAATGTAGCCGATTGCATTTGTATTTTGCGCCAGTTCTTGCACTATAGCCTCGGTAGAAGGCATCATCATGGTAGCAGGCGCAAACTCAGCTTCGTCGAGCACGAAGTCCTTAAAGAAAACGTGCGTACCTGAGGTAGTGTCGCGGGAGAGCAGGACGATGGATGCATTATTGCCGCCGACCTGATTCCAGTTGGTGAGCTCGCCCTTGTAGATTGCAGCCAACTCGGCCATTGTTAGTTCCTTGACCGGGTTAGAGGGGTGTACGGCAATCGCTAAACCGTCCCAAGCGACGACAATCTCGTGCAGCGTGCCGCGCGCTTGTGCCTTAGTCCGCTCGCTCTCCCTAATGTCGCGCGAAGACTGCGCGATGTCAGTCTTACCGTCAATCAGGGCTGCAATGCCGGTACCCGACCCGCCCCCGGAAACTACAACTTCAATGTTGCGGTTGGTTTTCATAAACTCTTCGGCCAAGGCGGCTCCCATATTGACCATGGTGTCAGAGCCGTTAATGTCAATGACGGTCTTTTCCGGCTGACAGCCGACTGCCGCCAAAACAACAGCGAGTGTTAGAACTAACAGCAAAAGCTTTTTCACAGCAATCCTCCTCGTGCTTATTAGTGAATCTTAGATCCACGTTGCAACGCACGACCTGAATCATACCGAGCGCACGCTAAAGCAAGGACAAGGTTTTGTTAAAGAAATGTTAAAGAGGCAAGACAAAAACAAATGTCGCTCCTCCGGCGGTCTTGCTTTCCACCGCCACCGTCCCGCCGTGAGCCTCAATAATGTGTTTGACTATGGCTAGGCCAAGCCCGGTTCCACCTCCGCGCGCGGATGCCCCTTTAAAAAAGCGCTCATAGACGCGGGGGAGATGCTCTACGGGAATGCCTGGTCCTTGATCCTTAACCGCTACCCTTACGCTGGATGCTAGCTCCAGTACCTCTACCTTGACTGAACTCCCTCCGGGAGAAAATTTAATGGCGTTATCCAGTAAGTTAATGAATACCTGCTTAAGCTTAGCACGGTCGGCATGGACAACGGTTGAACCCGCCACATGCACTAAGTGCTGCTCTTTGCTTCCCCACAGACCTCGCAAGTCTTCGATGACCTCTAGGATAAGTTCGCTTACCGGGAAATCGCTCTTGATTAACAGCTCGCGCTCGCTCTCTAGCCGCGAAAGCAGCAGGAGTTCAAGTACCATTTTCGTGAGCCGGTCAATTTCCCCTGTCATACGGCGCAAAAAATCCAGTGCTACTTCCCGCTCGTCGATGGCGCCCCGCAGGAGGTTTTCTACCATAATGGCGAGCGCAGTGAGTGGTGTGCGCAGTTCATGGGATACATTGGCCACAAAGTCGCGACGAATATCCACCGCGCGGTATATCTCAGTCAAATCCTGCAGCGTGATCAGGATGCGGCCGGATACTAGCGGCACGACCGCCGCGCGTATTACGCCCGCGCCCGTACCGCTAAGCGACACTCGCCGGTTTATCGCGATGCGCTCTCTACGCGCCTGCCTGAGGAGGGCTGCAAGGTCAGGGTACCTCTCCAACAATGTGTCGCGCGTGCCCACGGCTGCCGCAGTCCGGAAGCCGAGCATGGCCTCAGCTGCTGCATTGAGCAGTTCAATGTTTTCCTGATGGTCAATAAGCACCACGCCGTCACGCGTTGAGCCAAGAACTACGCCGAGCCGTTCGGCAGACATCTGCACATGCTGCAGCTCTAGGTGTAGGCTGTCGGCCATGGCGTTAAGGGAGCGGGCTAACTCGCTGGTCTCCGCAGGGCCGGCGCCTACCGCGCGCTGTGAGGTCTGCCCCCGGGCAATGTGCCGAGCAACTTCTGCCATACTCCGCAGCAGCTCGCTAATGCTGTCTGCGTAGGCCAGAGTCGCGACAGCGACCACCAGCATAACCAAAGTACTCCATGCTATTACTTGCCAGCGCACGCGCATCAAAGCAGCGTTAATTTCATCTAGACTAAGCGAAAGGCGGACTACACCGCGCGCGCTACCGTCCGCATGGCGCGATAGGACAGCCACGCGCACCTCGTCCTTGTCAGTATTAATACCGACGCCTATCCTTAGCGCCGCAGCTACCTCCGGTCTGTCTAACTGGTTTCCTAGATTGTGAGGGGCCCTGCGCGTGTCGACTAGGACACGTCCGTCAGTAGAAACAAGCGTAACCTCCGCTAAAGTCGCGGAGCGCACGCTAAGCGCGAGTTCCTGTGCTTCTTCCTCCCCAAAGGCCACGCGCACTATCTGCTCTGCCAGATATGCCTGCCGCGTTAAATCTTCTTCCACGCGATTAACAACAAGCAGGCGATATTGCGCTAGCTGCCAGCTACCCATGAGCGCGAGCGAGACGGCGAGGATAAGGAGTATTAGCAGTACCCACTGCCCGGATAAGCTCTTAGGCATGGAGTTCAGCTAACTTGTACCCCACGCCGCGCACGGTTAAGAGATAGTGGGGCTCGCTGGGATCGGGTTCCACCTTTTTGCGTAGCCAAGTAATGTGCACATCGACCGTGCGGGTCTCGCCCGCGTAGTCAATGCCCCAAACGCGCTCCAAAAGAAAATCGCGCGTGAAAACACGGCCTGGGGTCTTGGCCAGCAAGAGAAACAGCTCGAACAATTTAGGGGTTAGCTCTAAGTCCACCCCGTCGCGCAGCGCGACATACTTCTCGGGGTGCAAAACAAAGGGTCCGTAGTTGACGCTAATTTCGGCAGAGGCCTCCCGCGTAGCCCTAGCCTCCACTCGGCGCAGTACCGCTCTGATTCTAGCTAGCAGGATGTTTAAGGAGAAAGGTTTAGTTATGTAGTCGTCAGCACCTACTTCGAGGCCTACTACCGTGTCTAGCTCGCTGTCGCGCGCCGTAACCATGATTATCGGCACGCTACTCTGCGCCCTAATCTGCCGACATACTTCTACACCATCTAACCCTGGCAGCATCCGGTCGAGCAAAACTACGTCCGGGGCTACGGCCAGTGCCATCTTCACGGCCTCCGTTCCATTGTCGGCGGCAAAAACCTCAAATCCCTCGCGTTTTAGGGCATAGCTTAGACCGGAGCGTATGTTCTCCTCATCGTCTACAACTAGGATTTTGCGGATGGGAACCCCTCCTTTGCTAGGGCAAACATCAACTGCCCGCTGACGGCGAGCTCGTCGCCAACGTAGGCCTTAGCTTCCCCTTTGCCGATGCCCATTTTTATGGACAGGATACTTACTTCTAGGCGCAAACGGTCGCCGGGGAAAACCTGCCGCCGAAAGCGCACGCCGTCGATGCCCGCAAAAAACGCTAAGCGGCCCTGGTTCTCGGGCACGGACAAAAGCGCTACGGCTCCGACCTGCGCTAGAGCCTCGACAATTAGAACCCCAGGCATTACCGGAAAGCTAGGGAAATGCCCCGGAAAGTAAAACTCATTGGCGGTGACATTCTTATAGCCTACTGCCCGCTCGCCCGGCACCAGTTCCTCGATTGTGTCAATTAAGAGGAAGGGGTAGCGATGCGGAATTATCTCCATAATCTCGCGCACGCCTAATGCTTGGCGCTCTGGGTATTCTGCCCTCTCGTTCTCACGCATTAGTACCTCCGCGCGTCCCGGTGGGACGCATTGACGGCCCCGCGCAGGACATCAAGGTTCTCTAGCGCTTTGCCGGTGCCGTGCGCCACACAGCTGACGGGGTCGTCGGCGACGTTGCAGGGCACCTGCGTAATTTCAGCGATAAGCCTGTCTAAGCCATCTAGGAGCGACCCCCCACCGGTCATAATGATGCCCTTGTCCACGATGTCGGCAGCGAGCTCGGGTGGGCAGCGTTCTAACACTGAGCGCACCAAGGCTACAATATTGTTGGTGGGCTCAGCAAAGGCCTCTAAGCACTCCAGCGAAGTTAGGGTGATAGAAGCAGGCAGTCCCGATACAAGGTCGCGTCCCCTTACGTCCATGCTGGCATTGCGACCCGTGGGGAAGACAGTGCCGACATTGATCTTGATTTCCTCGGCGGTACGTTCACCAATCAATAGATTATAGCGCTTCTTGACATAGCGAACCATGGCCTCGTCAAACTTGTCGCCGCCGATGCGCACAGAGTCGCTAATGACCACGCCGCCTAAAGACAGAACGGCGACATCGGTAGTGCCACCGCCAATGTCTAGCACCATGCTCCCGTACGGCTTCCATATATCTATGCCTGCACCAAGCGCTGCGGCCACGGGCTCTTCGATTAAATAGCACTCTTTGGCGCCGGCGTTTGTAGCGGCATCTTCTACCGCCCTTTTTTCCACGCTCGTGATGCTGGAGGGGACACACACTACCACGCGCGGCTTAAACAGGGGGTTGATGCCGCACACCTTGAGGATAAAGTGCTTAAGCATTTTTTCCGTGATGTCAAAGTCAGCGATCACGCCTTCGCGCAACGGGCGCACAGCCGTAATATGCCCGGGAGTTCGCCCGATCATTTTGCGTGCCTCCTCGCCGATCGCTAGGACTCTGTTAGTCGTGCGCTCAATCGCGACAACCGATGGCTCATTGAGTACTATACCCTTACCTCGCACATATACCAATACCGTTGCTGTTCCTAGGTCGATGCCAATGTCTTTACCCCTAAACCACACGTAATAACCCCCTTGTATGCTTGTCCGGCCCCGCGGCACAGGACTGCATCTGTCAAAGGGGTTAGTTCTACTTAGCAGCTATCTTTTCCTGCCCGTTTAAGCGTTGGCGCGCTCGTATTTGCGCCTAGTAGCGTCGCCACCCCGCAAATGCCTAGTGGCTTTGTTAAACTTGAGAACCTCTGCCACTTCCTCGTACAGGCCGGCATTAATGGCGCGTAGTCTATCGGTAATATCCTTATGTACGGTGGACTTCGAGACATCAAAATGGTCGGCTGCAGCACGTACGGTAGCCTTAGTGGCCGCAACATACCGTGCGATTTCTACTACCCGCTCGTAAATGTGGTCGTTCACACTCCCCGCCCCCCGTAGCTCCCCTACTTCAATAAATGTATATGAGCTGGTGGGAGGGATATGCCTCTGACTCTCCAAGCGGCGCGGGGTGTTTGCGGTGCGGCAGAAATAATAGCAGGACATGCCTGTGCATAATCTTTTGTATATGGTGTAATCAGTGCTGTAAACCTTTTGTTTGTGATACTGACACTCGGCGGCGAGATTTTCTAGAGAAGGAGGAGGCATTTCGTGCGCGCCTTGTGATGAATTTCACGTGATTTACTCACGGGGTCACAAACACATGTAGGCAACATCATGCTTTGGTCTCAACATTAGGAAGGCGGTGACGCAATGCCCCTGTTCGAAAAACTGGCGGCGGGATTCGAATCTCTCAACGCGAAGGTCGAATCCCTGCTACAGTACTCAGTCTATGCTTTGGTGATTATCGTGACTCTAGAGGTCTTTTTCCGCGCTGTCCTGGGCGCACCCCTCATCTGGGCACGCGACTCGATGCTATGGTTCTATTCTACTATGCTACTTCTACCTGTGGCTTACT
>QLUB01000077.1 GCA_018725205.1 candidate division NPL-UPA2 bacterium | reverse complement strand
GCACCGCCATCTGTTTGCCGCGCAGTACACGCGTTGCGGTGCATGCCGCGCCACTTGACCAAGCCTCACATCCGCCGGAATGCGGTCTCCCGCCGTAAGCAGCACCATATCGCCCGGCACCAACTGTGAAACCGCTATCGTCCCCTCATCACCGTCACGTCGCACTGTAACCGTGGGTGAAGCTAGTTTCTTTAGTGCTACAAGGGCTTTTTCCGCCCGCCACTCCTGTAGAAGTCCAAGCACGCTGTTAAGCAATACTATGGCTACGATTATCGCCGCATCCGCGTACTCCCCCATCAACCCCGACACTGCTGTCGCCACCAAGAGCACCTGTGTCATTAAGTCGCCGAGTTGTGCGATAAACCTCGCCAGCAGACTCGGGCGCGGCTTCTCGACTAGTTGATTCAACCCCACGTCCCGCAGTCTGCGTTCCGCCTCGCGTTGACTCAGCCCATGTGGGCTAGCGCTAAGCCGAAGCAAAACCTGGTCATAAGCGAGTGCGTGGCAACTGCTTTCTCCCTGCACGCTGCCCCCTCCTTTACCCTCATAAACATATTCCTGTTGTGTCGCAAAAATGTGCGGGTTAAGATAAGAGGAGTTAGGGAGGGACAACACATGAGTCTAGACGGATTTGTACTTAATGCCTTAGTGCAAGAACTAAACACTGAGCTGGTAGGATTGCGCTGCGAGAAAATCCATCAACCTACCAGACACACAGTTACGCTGCTCTTGTCAGGTACAGGGAAAAAGCACCGCCTCGTCATCTCCGCCGACCCACTTTGGCCAAGACTAATGCTCACGTCTGAGGCGTGGGTAAACCCGCCTTCCCCTCCCTTCTTTTGTTTGATGCTGCGAAAATACCTCACGGGTGCCCGCGTGACAGAGTTGTCAGTGACAGGGTTTGAACGTGTTGTTACAGCGACATTCAGTGGCCGCGACGAATTGGGGAACACGGCCAACTACAGGCTGATGGTCGAATTAACGGGACGGCACAGCAACGCCGTGTTAGTAGCTCCTAACAACACTGTACTTGACGCCCTAACACGCGTGAGCATTAACTTGTCGTCAGTGCGCGCTGTCTTACCTGGGTTACGCTATGAATTGCCCCCCGCACAGGGCCGCATCTCGCCCCTTAGTGTAGATGGGGACTATTTGTTCCACGCAGCCAAAGAGAGCGCTTTCCCCGTATACAAACTGCTTCGCACTAGCATCCAGGGCGTCTCCCAGCTCTTAGCTAACGAGCTTGCCTACAGACATGCGCCTAACGCGCAAGCGAGCGACCTTGATTCACTGGAGTGGGAGCAAATTGCAGTACATGTACGGCAGTTGGCGCTATCAGCGAGCGCGGGAGAAATCCTCGCGGGCCACGTCTATCGCTCGGGCAAGACACACTTTCACGTCCTCCCGCTCACTCACCTCCAAGTACCGGGCCAACTTGTCTGTGGTATCAACTCACTGGTTGCAGGCGCATTCCTGTCAGCAAACCGTGGCGAACAGCTGGAGTCACTCCGTCTTTCCCTGCGCAAAGTCGCCGCTGCCTCGCTTGCCAAAACCGAGCGGCGCATGCAGGCGCTGCGGGGCGACTTGCAAAAGAACGAGAGCCGGGAGGAGTCTAGACGGTTTGGCGATCTGCTGTACGCTAACCTCGGCGCGCAGCGCGTCGAGGCAGGTGAAGCAGTTGTCATTGACTACTATCACGAAAACATGCCCGAAGTAAGGATTCCACTCGATCCAAAACGGAGCTTTGCAGAGAACGCTAGACAGTACTATAAGCAGTACACACGGGCGCAAAGCGCGAGCCGGCATGCAACGGAACGTCTGCACAACGATGTCGTGTATCTTGATTACCTAGAGACTTTACTGTACAGCATCGACACCGCTCCTGACACGACGACGTTGCGGGAAATCGGGGCCGAAATGTGCACAGTGGGACTGATGCCCGTCGCCACAACTGCTAAGCGACAGGCCCCAGCCCCCAGTGTCCCGCGTAAATTCATTTGCCCGGAAGGCATGAGCATCTCCGTAGGCCGCACTAATCTGCAAAACGATGTGTTGGTGCGAGAGGCCCATCCCGAACATTGTTGGCTGCACGTGCAAAAGGCGCCGGGTAGCCACGTGCTTATCCACACCACCAGAGCCCCTTCCGAAGCCACCTTGCACTATGCGGCCAACCTAGCGGCTTACTACAGCAAGCTACGAGCGTCTGCTAACGTTCCTGTAGATTATACTCTGCGGAAATTCGTCAAACGTCCGCCCCATGCCCGTCCAGGCTACGTTGTCTATGAACGTCAGCGTACTCTCTATGTCAAGCGACCGACTGCGCCGGAGGACACTCAGCAGGACTCAAACAGCAACACCTGATCACTGCCGTCAACCTCCAGCACCTCGACAGCTATGTGCTCCCGGCGAGACGTAGGCACATTCTTGCCTACGTAGTCAGCGCGAATCGGCAGTTCCCGATGCCCTCGGTCAATAAGCACCGCTAACTGCACGCTGCTAGGCCGCCCCTGGTCGACCAAGGCGTCAAGCGCAGCCCGCACGGTGCGGCCGGTGTATAGCACATCGTCTACGATCACCACGGTTTTGCCTGCGACAGGCGGCAAGTCCCCGCTGGCCACATAAGCGTCGGGCATCGATGTGAGGTCGTCACGATACAAAGTGATATCTATTGTACCCACCTCGACTGAGGTTCCTTCAATGCGCGCTATGGCCTCCCGGAGGCGCTCGGCCAAGGGCACACCTCGGCGCTTAACCCCCATTAATACAACATTCTCCACACCTTTGTTGCGTTCGATGATTTCGTGGGCAATACGCGTGATAGCGCGCGCGATCGCCTTATCGTCCATTAGTAGCGCCTTTTGTTTGAATTCCATTTTACCTGCACCTCCGCGAGACGTCCTACTTGTGGCCGGCAATGTTTTTTAGCTTGATCTGCATTGCCTTAAATTCCGGCGGCAGTTCACTTGCGAAGTCCATGCTCTCACCGGTTATAGGGTGTATCAACCTCAACCTAGCGGCGTGCAGCATATGACGGGTAAGCTCCCAAGGCGTTTTGCGGGGACCATAGACCTCATCACCCACAATGGGGTAGCCGAGATAAGCGAGATGAACGCGAATTTGGTGCGTGCGTCCGGTCTCTAGCTTACAGGTAACAACTGCATACGCGCCTAAACACTCCCTTACTTGGTAGTGGGTAATAGCCGCCCTTCCGTGTGGCACCACTGCCATTTCCTTGCGCCGCGCCGGGTGTCGTCCAATCGGAGCATTCACTGTACCTGAAGTTTGCTTGGGACAGCCATGTACAATGGCCACATACTCCCGGCCCATTTGGCGAGACGAAAGCTGATGCTGTAGGCGCAAAAGACTCACAGTATGCTTAGCCACAACCAAGAGACCGGAGGTGTTTTTGTCTAGTCTATGGACAATGCCCGGGCGTTCTTCGCCATTTATTCCAGCCAAGTCTTGTACGTGGTGCAAGAGAGCATTAACTAAAGTCCCCTGACGGTGTCCCACTGCAGGATGCACTACCATGCCAGCCGGTTTATCAACGACCACAATATCGCTATCCTCATAGACGATAGCTAACGGCAGCGCCTCAGCGACTATTGCTGTCGCTCTTACCTCCGTTTCGGGCAAAGACACCGTAACATACTGCCCTGCTCGCAGGCGATAACTATTACGCTCGCTGCGCCCGTCCACAGTCACTAACCCTGACGCAATCAGGCGCTGCGCCGCGCTGCGTGTTAAGCCCGGAACAACCGCACTTACATACACGTCTAGCCGCTTGGCGGCATCCGTAGGCGATACTACCGTCGAGCCCATCTTAGCTCCGCACGCAAAAGCACGTAAGACAATACAGCCATGCCTACCACAATCGCAGAGTCAGCCACATTAAACACCGGCCAAAAACCCACGTCGACAAAGTCCACAACGTAACCAAGGCGTATGCGATCGAGGAAATTGCCGAAAGCACCTCCTAGGACACAGGCAGTCGCCCATACGGCGAATCTCCCGCCCCGGACAATTTCCTTCCAAAACACCACCACGGCGACTACTAGTATAAGCATGGCTCCAAAGAACAGCACTCTCTGGCGATAAAACAAACCAAAGGCCGCGCCAAAATTCCTAACATGCGTGAGACTGAGGATGTTTGGCACTAAGGACAAAGTCTCGCCATACGCGATGTGCGATACGACGAGATGTTTTGAGGCTTGGTCTACTATGACGATCATTACAGCAACCAAAATAAGCAACATAATTTCCTCCTGTTTGCTTCGCGAAGCACGCTACCTAAGCTGCATCTGCACCAGCCGTACAATCTCCGCGATTACATCGCTGAGCAGAGGCAAATTGAGGATCGCAATTTGCGACAACTAGCTATTCCTACCCCACGCGCTAGGCCCGCAAGGAAATTCAGCCACACCAAACGCCACGGGTTATTCATGAGCTCTACATAACCCGCTAGTTTCGCACGCTTCAGCGACATGGCGACAGTGCGCAAGCTATCGGCTGATGCTTTCTGTGCATGTTCGTCCATTCGTCCTCCTCTTGACTATAGACAATTTACCCGCCTCTCCCGGCGGCCATGTCCTCTAGCCCAAAGCTAACTAGTGCTTGAGCTAAGACAGAAGTAGGGTCGATAATCGGAAGCACCGAGGATGCGGGATGAGCCAGCAATGGGAGTTCCGTGCAAGCAGCCAGCACCGCCTCCGCACCGGATGAGAACAAACGCGAACACACCGCCTGGAAACGCCTGCAGTTGTTCTCATCCACAAACCCTGCCTTAACTCCGCGTGGCCCAAAAATGATATCATCAATGATCTCCTGTTCTGCCAGAGAGGGGACCATCGCCTTAAGTCCGTGCACTGTCAAAGCTTTGTTGTAGAGGCCGGTAGCGAGCGTAGCCCGAGTCGCGGTGATGGCTACAACAGCATCTGCATCGAGTTGGGTTCTCGCCGACCTTGCCGTCAGCTCAATCATGTCTAGTACCGGCACACCTGCTGCTGCCCGTCGAATAGCGTCAAGGTAATAGTGCGCTGTGTTACAGGGGATGCCTATGCACTCCGCACCTCCCTTCACGAGTCTCGCAATCCCCGCACACAAAGCGTAGGAGGGATCCTCCCCACCGTAAAGGATGGCGGCGGTGCGATCGGGAATGTGAGGGTCAGACCAGATCAGTACCTGCAAGTGATCTTGATCTCTGGTTGCGGGGGTGAATTGAAGTACCTTCTGGTAGAGGTCAAGGGTGGCTTGCGGCCCCATGCCGCCCAAAATACCGATAACACGCATTTTACTGGTTTAACTTGTCCCAATCGCTGGCGCTGATCATCTCTAGTTGAGCTTGCAGTAACGCGCGCAGGCGACCACGGAAGATCTCGGCTTGCTTTTGTACTTCTTGGTATTCGCCTGCCATTTTACGCGACTTGGCAATCGCCTCTTCCACGATCTTTTCCGCACGCATCTCGGCCTCTTTAACGAGCAGTTGAGCTTCCCTGCGCGCCGAGTTCTTCACTTCTTCGGCCGTCTCCTGTGCTACTACTAAAGCCCCGTGCAGGGTCTGTTCTAACTTGTAGTAGTGTGTTAGTTTGTCTTCTAGTTTAGCTACTTGCTCACGACTCGTGGATAGCTCACGCAGGCTACCTTCGTAATCACGGGTAACTTGGTCTAGAAAGTCATCCACTTCCTCCGTGTGGTACCCCCTCATAGTGCGCTTAAACTCTTTCTTGTTGATGTCTTGCGGTGTTAATGCCATAATTGACCCTCCCTTATAGATACCCTAATAATTGCCTTAAAATGCTGGCCAGTAACAGAACGACAATTGGTGAGACATCAAGACGGACATTGCCAATGCGCACTAGGCCAAAAGCTCTGCGCACGGGTGCGAGAACAGGCTCAGTGAGCATGTAGATGTAGCTTAACGGGGGGCGGCTGCTGTCTATGGGCATAAAAGAAGCAATCATTCTAAACAGCATCAGCCAGTAGAAAACCCCGTACCCGATTGAAAACACCTGTTGCATGTTAGTCCCCCTTCTTCATGACGACGCGCTTGCCAGAGATAGGTACTTCCCCTTCATACACCTCACCCGTCACATTGTCAATCTGCACAGTGGCGGGAGCAGAGAGGAAAATCCACTCGCTCACCTTCTGCATCCTGCCGCCTGAGCCGTATGTTGCCCCGGACATAAAGTCAAGCACACGTTGGCGGCACTTCTGCTCACAAATGTCAAGATTCAGGATGATTGGCCGCTTAGCCTTAATGTGTTCTACGACACTCGGCACGTCATCAAAGCTGCGCGGCTGGATCACTACTACGCGCAGTTGCTGACGCTGTTTGAGGTCGACAACTTGCTGCGGACGCCGATTAGGCACCACCGCCTGGTCGTACGGGTCAGCCTGCTCCTCGCGTAGCTCCTCATCCTCGTCAGTGTCAAAACCGAAGAAGTCCAAGGTTCTTTTCCATAGATTTTTACTTGCCATCTTGCTTTCCCCCATTATCCAGCAGATTCGAAAAAATGGCGCTGCCTATCCTTAACATGGTGGCACCCTCATCTAGAGCGAGTTCGTAATCCGAGCTCATACCCATCGACAGGTGAGTCATAGACGCTGTGCTTATCGGCGCGCGCCTGAGCTCGTCAAACAAAACTCTCACCTCGCGGAACACTCGGCGAATCAGTACACGGTCATCGGTGTTAGGCCCCATCGTCATCAAGCCTAGCACCTTAACGCCGGGAAGGTTGCCCACCAACGTGAGAAGGTTAGCGACCTCCCCTGATGCAAAACCTTGCTTCGATTGTTCCATGGCAGCATTTACTTGAACTAAACATGGGAAACAGACATCGTCGCGCAACGCTATGCGACTCATCTCTTCTGCTAAGCGCAGACTAGACAAAGAATGGTACAGCGCAAAGCGGCCTGCGACCAACCGCACCTTGTTGGCCTGGAGTCGTCCCACAAAGTGCCAGTTCAGCGGCAGTGCCAGCGCGGCCTGCTTCGCCAGTGCCTCCTGCACCCGGTTCTCACCAAAATGTTTGAACCCGAGGTCGTAAGCTAGGCGGATCTCTGCAACTCCGACTTCTTTGCTGACAGCTACCACTGTGACGCCGGGGTAGTTCTCGATCCTCGACAGCAGAGAAGATAATCGCAGGTTCATTACTTCCTCCTCTCCGCCAGCAGTGCCTTCGGGTTGGTCACGACTAACTCTAGGGCACCAAGACCAGACACCACGGCTACGCCGGCGCGCCTATGGCGCACAAGCACCGTGCGCTCTTTTAGCTCTCCGTCGGCTGCCTGTACATACACCATATCCCCAGTTTCCCTAGTCAGCACGGCGCGGAGCGGTATCTCGGTGAGAGTTTCTCCCTGCGGCTCTACAGAAACCTGTGCTATACGGGTAGTCAGGAGTGACACAGGCGGTTCCATCACGCGCAGGGCCACCAGACCGCTGGTCGGTCCGTCGTTTGTTGCCGTCGACAACACGCTGGCCGTAAGAACGACCTCTCCATACACTAATTTTACCGCTCCCCCGAGCGCCACGGAACTTGCTTCCATCAGCAAGACAACTCTCCTTGGGTCAATAATGGAGCCAACGACTTGCCCCGCTTGCAAGGCGTCCATGTTTTGTAGCGCACTTGAGTTCCTGTTTACTTGTCGGACAGTTGCGAGCGGAAGCGCGCGGTAGTCATCTACCCGCAACTTATTCTCCCACCCGTCTAAGGCGAAGTTCAGAACACCCGCAAGAGGTGAGGTTACAGCCAGGATAGCCTGCCGACGCTGGTTTTGTAGCTCTGCCCGCCGCGCAGCATACTGTTCCTGTGATCGCGCAGCAAAAGTGTATTCCTCTCTGCTTGCTTGCGCCTTCCCGTGTGCAACCCGTAACTCAGTGAACGCCCGCGTGGCCTTTGCGCTGTCACCTACTCGAAGGTAGTGTGCGTAGCGCGCCGCAAGCTCTCGTACCGCGGCCTGCGCAGCCGTTAGTTGCGTGCGCAAATGCGTGATTACTTCCGGCGACTGCGCTTGGCTCGTCGCCATGCGCTCCGCTTCATGCGCGAGCTGTCGGTCAATTGCCGCTAAGCGATTCGCATCCACGATTTCAAACATAATCTCCCCCGCGGATACACTGCTGCCATGCTCACGCAACTGATTGAGCAGGCCCGCTCTCCCAGCTACCACAACCACTTCATCACGCAACACCACAGCCCGTCCGGTGAGCAAGGGCGCACTGGCCAAAACCGCTGGCTGAACACGTAGTTCAGGGAATAAGGTGCGATAGGCAAGACGCGAGCAACTAAACAACCCATACCCTAACCCCACGATGATAAGCAAGAGTAAGAGGCGTCTTAGAGGCCGGAAGCGGCGTTTCCTGTTCAAACCTCACACCTCCTTTGCAGTCTCGCAGTAATTTAGTTCTGGAAAAGTTGCGCTACTCCTGCTTATAGAGCAAAAGTTCACCCCGCTGACGTAGATCCGTGGCGATCGCCCTATGTGGAGCGAATACGCAGCAGACGCTCCAGTTCCCCCATGAAGTTATTGATGTCTGTAAACTGCCGATAGACCGACGCGAACCTTACGTAGGCTACCTCATCAATGTGGCGCAACTTTTCCATGACTAACTCCCCGATGCGGCTAGAAGGGACCTCTGCGGTGCTCTCTTGTTGCAATCTCGCCTCGATTTCTGACACTGCCTCCTCCAGCACTTGGAGGGGTACGGGCCTCTTCTCACACGCACGCAACAGGCCTGCCAGTATTTTCCCTCTACTAAATAACTCGCGTCGCCCATCCTTCTTAATTACCACTACCGGTTGTTCCTCGGGCCGCTCATACGTCGTGAACCTGCGTAAGCACTTAGGGCACTCACGGCGGCGACGAATGGCACTCTCCTCACTAGTGGGACGACTATCCACCACCCTACTATCGAGCTGACTGCAATACGGGCATTTCATTCGTTCTACCGTTCCTTTCCTCTGATTGACGGATAGCACATGGCACATGGCACATAGCACTTGGCACATAGCACATGGCACATAGCACTTGGCGGATAGCGGACAGCCACTCTCGTGCCTGGCGGCTGGCGGCCATTCTCT
>QLUB01000076.1 GCA_018725205.1 candidate division NPL-UPA2 bacterium | reverse complement strand
CACAAGCGGAAAGCGATTTGCGAAGCAAAAGGCTCCGTCCCTACTGCTTCCCTACTGCTTCCTGCTTCACATTCCTCAGCACTTGCTCCCAGCGCTTGGTCCAAGTGTGTTCGCGGAGCAGGCGGCTGCGGGCGTTTTCTGCTATGGTCGCGAGGCTGGCGGGGTGGGCTAGGTGGTGCTTGAGCTTGGCGACGAGCTCGGGCACAGATGTGAAACCGATAATTTCACGCTCGTAGGCGAAGTACCGCTCCATTTCGGGAAACACCTGCGTAAACACGGGTGTGCCGCAAGCTACAGCTTCAAACAGACCCACCTTGACGTTGGTGTAGCCCGCTACCGTTTGCGCGAAGGAGAGGTAGCTCTTGCCGCTGTTTAGTGCCCGCACCTGCTCCTCGCCATTAACCTGATGTCCGCGCGGCACGATGCCCCATCGCCGCCAGCCCTTGCCGTATAGGCCTACCTTAAAGTGTTTATCCAATTCGGCAACTACGGGTAGGCGGTCGGCGCGGGCGTGCCCTACGATAATTATGTCGTATTTTCGCTTGACCTCAGGCATCGGGCGGTGAAAACTCGCAGAGGCCGCGAAAGGGAGGAGCTTCGCCTTAACGCCTATGGTGGCGTAGTCAATTAGCGAGGCTTCGGCGTTAGTGTAGTAAGAGTCAAAGAGGTGAGCGTACAGCTTGCCCTGCGTGGCGAAGACGTCGGGGTCTGAAAGGGCGATGCCGACGGTTACTATGCCCTGTGCCCGCAGCTCTTGGTGCATGCCCGGCGTAAGGCTCATTGCGCCGGCGTTGCACACAACGACGTCCGGCCCAAAAGAAGCTACAGCTTCGCGCACGCGGTCATCCCGCAGCCAATTGACGGTGCGCAAGGCAGGGTTGGCGTCTTTGACCACCCATGGGGAAGGCTTGCCGGTGTATAATCCGGTGTCGATAATCTTGGCCTCGCACACTGTGGCGAGGTCCTTTGCCATTAGGGTCACAATGTCGTTTTCACCCATCCAGTAACTACCGAAATGAAGAACTTTCACGTGAGTCGCCTCCCAAGCTGTGAACCGGAAGCAAAAAGCTCCGTCCCTTCTGCTTCGACATCGCTGCGCCTACGGGTAGGCATTGCGGCGCGGTACAAGCGGGGCGGGTAGAAAAGGCGGGCTGGTGGGGTGGATACGGCAACTGCGTGATTATTAATCACGGTGATGGCGTCCGTACACTTTATGCCCACGCCTCACGCTTGTTAGTGAAGCGCGGTGAGCGGGTGGTGCAGGGCCAGGTGGTGGCTCGCGTGGGCAGTACCGGAAATTCTACCGGACCGCATGTGCACTTTGAGGTGCGCGTTAACAACCGCTTTAAGGACCCAATCAATTTCCTGCCGTAAGCGCTAGCGTACTGAAACGCCGGTCACACGCACTGCCTGCAGCAGGCTTCGGATGCCCAAAGCCTCTCCTTCCGCTTTCGGCAGCAGGCCGAGATACAAATCTGGGTCAATGTTGAGGTTGCGAAACTGTACCTGGTTTACGTCGGTCTCACGGATAAACCGCTGCAGCGCCGCAACCTCTTCTTCGCGGTCAGATACGCCGGGCATAACCAGCAGGTTCAGGGAGACGAACACGCTCTGCGTACGCGCAAATTTAATGCCGCGCATTACATCGTCTAGGGAGTAGCTTTGCTGCCGGTAGTAGGGGTTGTAACTTACGTGGCGCGGGGAGTTTAGACTTACGCGAAGCGAGTCGATGCCAGCGTCGACAACTTCGCGCAGGCCGTCAAAATCCCCCGCGTTAGTGTTCATATTGATGTGACCGCGCTTAGTTTGCCCACGCACCGCGCGCACAATGTCGGCGGCCAGTGCGCTCTCAAGCAGCGGTTCTCCCTCGCACCCTTGGCCGAAACTTACGGTGTCGCCGCCCTCGGCTAAGTGCCTGACCGCTAACTCCGTAGCTTCTGTAACAGTAGGAACGAAATCAATACGCGCTTGCGGCGCGGGGCAACACTCGGATGCCTGCAATGAAATGCAGCCAACGCAGTTGGCATTGCAGCGGGGGGAAATGGGTAGCCCGGCCTCAAAGCGGCGATAAAGCATGTTTTGTGCGGTAAAACAGCCGTAGCTCTGTGCGCAGTGAATGAGCTGCTCTAGGATGCGGTTCTGGCCGAACTCCTGTCGGCGTACGGCGATAAGTTCCGTCAAGTCCGTCGTGTTAAACAGGCTTGGCTGCCATCTGTGCAAGTCATCGCTGGTCGCCGCTTGCACCGCTGCCACCCAGAGCTTATTTTCAGACCAAGCAACGCCAGCGTAGCCAAACAGGGGCAGGGGCTCCTGCGTGGGCCGATACCCTGGGAGCAGCGTGCGCAAATACCCCTGCGGCAGCAGTGCGGCAACGGTCTGTGCACCCTCTCGCGGGTAGGGCGCGATGCGTCCGCGCATGTCCACTGCGGCGGCAGCCCTGCGAGGCAGCCCGACAAGACTCGCGCCTGCGGGTAGGGGAATCATATCCTCTCTCTCCGGCTCGACGAGCAGGCCGCCCGTGCGCATTACGGCGCCATAGTCTGTGTCCTCAAAGACTTGGCCGTGTTTGTCAGCATAGACAAAATAGAACATAAGGCCTCCCTAGAACTGCTCTAGCCCTAACATGTAGAGTAACATGTAGGCGGGCAGGCGAAAGTAGCGTGCGGAGTTGGCGTAGGGGCCGTAGTCGAGGCTACTCTTAGTAACAAAGAAACAGGGAGTTTCAGGGTAAGCTCTGGCGAACTCCATTAGCGGGTCGCTGCCAAGAATCTCCGGGCGCTCGCGAAATTTAAGCTGCACGGCCAAAGCAGGGCGAGTCGGAAGCATCACAGCCATGGTTAATTCCAGCCCCCGGCTCGGTGCTCGCCAGTAGCCGATTGCGGCTCGACTGAAGTGCGCCGTGAGGTGGCGAAAGATACACCCCTCCGCCAGTGATGCGAGGTAGCTCGGGTCCGATAAGCAGTCTTCGCCGCGCAGGAGGACGGCATTGCGGAGCGCCGCGTCGGCGATGTAGAATTTGCTGCGGGACTTAGGCACGCGGTGACTGAACTGGTCGACTTGGTGGGCAGGCAAGATGAGCTGTGCGAACTCAAGTGCCTGTAAGTAACTAGCGAGCGTTACACGTGAAAGCTGTAGACTCCGAGCCATTGCTTCCTGCCCTAAACTCTCGCCCGCGTGTACGCAGAGGTAAACAAATACCTTCTCTAGGTCGCGCACGTTGCGTATGCCGGAATGGAGCGCTATGTCGTGCCGAAGCACGCGGTCGACGCACTCTTCACGCAAGAGCTCGTGTGCCAGCACGGCATCGTCAATCAAAGCAGTCTCGGGGTAGCCGCCCTGCAGTAGGTAACGAAGAAAGTAGGGCTCCAAAACGGCAAGCGAGTTAAGGACAAGCTGCTGTCCGGCGCGCTCAAGCGCAGGCAGCTCAGCGAGCGAGCAAAATACGTCGGGCGTGATCTTTCGCATATGCGCGTATTCCGTAAACGACAGTGGGGGGAGGGCAATCGTCGTGAAGCCTCCGCTGTCAGGCGAGGACGACGCAAGGGCTGAGCCGGCAGCGGCGATGTGGTAGTTAGGCCAGAGCAAGGCAGCGTGTTTCAGCCATGCCGACCAATCCTCGGCATGGGTGATTTCGTCCAGCAACAGCACGCCCTGCTCAGCGCCGCCGAGAATCTGCGTGCGGTAGATTTCGATTAGACGGTTAAGGGGGGTCAACTCAAGTATGGGGTGGTCTAGGGGCACATATAGTAGCTGATAGGGGGCAAGACCGTCGGCGAGAAGTGCCTCTGCCAGTTGCCTAAGTATAGTTGTTTTACCTACGCGGCGGGACCCGCTGATAAACACCGGGCGGCGGATTTGTGTTTGGGTGAGGAGGTGCCAAGCGCGCTGAAAGGCAGCTCGCTTAAACGCGGGCGGGGGACTAGCCCACCCACCGCTCCGCCACCACGGGTTAAAGCCGCGCAGCACCTGCAGTACTTGGGTATCTTCCAGAAAGCTCACGATTATCAGCTCCCTAGTCAAGTTTCTCGCTATATTGTATATTACAACATGCAAGAGTGGCAAGAGGCAGAGTGAGGGGCCTGTCGAGAAGCACATGGGGATGACGCCGCCGCGTCAATCACGTTAATTCGACAACTTACGCGCCTTTTTGTGTCGAATCTTGTCTAATGTGGCTGCATTACATGTCATTTCCCGGGCAATATTGACGAAAAGAAAGAGGACGGCATTTGTGCCGCCCTCTCTACCTGCGCTTGCCTACGCCGCATGGCCTCCCGGGGTCGTATGCAGGGTAGTCGGCATGTCGACTGCGTTCTCGCTGCGGGCTACGGCTAGGGTGCATGCGAGGTCACCTGTTACGTTCATGCATGTGCGGCCCATGTCGACGATGCGGTCAACGCCCATTATGATGCCGATGGCGGAAACCGGCATGCCGACGGATTCAAGCACCATGGCCAGCATAATCATGCCTGCGCCGGGGACGCCTGCAGTACCAATAGACGCAAGCGTAGCAGACACAATGACAGTGAGCATTTGGTTAAACGTCAGGTCAATGCCAAGCAATTGTGCCAAGAAGACAACGGAAACACCTTGATACAGAGCCGTGCCGTCCATATTGACGGTTGCCCCGAGCGGCAGAGTGAACGCCGCGATTTCCTTCTTGATGCCGAGGTTCTTTTCGCCGCATTGCAGGGTAACGGGCAGAGTCGCGGCGGAGGACGCGGTGGTAAAGGCGACGAGCATGGCGGGGGAAATGCGTTTAAGCATCTCAATGAAGCCGATTCCGCCAAAGAACTTGGTGATGCCACCGTATACGACAACTAAGTGGATAATTAGCCCTAAGTAGACGACAAAAATAAACATGGCCAAGCTCACTAGAATGGCCGGGCCGACGTTGATTACCGTGCGGGCAATCAGCGCGGCGACGCCGTAGGGCGCAACCTGCATTACCAGCGTAGTCAGGCGGAGCATGACCTCGTTGAGCCCCTCAAAGACCTTCAGCAAGGGCTTGGCGACATCCCCGACGGCGGCGATGCCGACGCCGAGCAGCACCGCAAAGACTATAATCTGCAGCATGGCACCGCGGGCGAGTGAGTCGACTGGGTTAACAGGAATCATCTCAAGGATGGTGGTCATGATGGGCGGGGCGGCAGCGGCCCTAAACTCCCCCGTCTTGGGCACATCGGCGTGCAGACCAGGCTGGAAAATAACGGTCAGGGTAATGCCAAGGATAATCGCGATGGCAGTCGTGACGAGGTAGAACGACATGATCTTGCCACCGATGCGACCTACCTTTTTTAGGTCGCCAAGGCTGGCAGTGCCGAGTACTAGGCTAGCTAGCACCAGCGGGACAACGAGCATGCGTATCGCGCGGATAAAGGCGTCGCCGACGGGAGAAATGAGGTACGTCATGAGGTTCTTGACGAAGGCAGTGTCGCGGGCGGTGTGCAACAGCAGGCCGATGATGATGCCGACAATGAGGCCGTAGAGAATGCGATTGGCAAGTTTCACTGAATGACCCCCTCCCTTATATTACTACACGCTATGGGTGCAGTTAACGAAGTATTCGCCGAAGTCTCACGAATTCCTGCTGGAAGCAAAGAAGAAGCAAAAGGGACGGAGCCTTTTGCTTCACGCGAATTCTTCTTGCTCACCGCCTGGCTGCGTGCTATACTATTCAAGTAGTTTCAGAAAAGAGGTGTGTAGCGTGAAGGAGAAGATTCACCCGAACTATCAGAAGGCATTGGTTACCTGCGCATGTGGCGAATCCTTCGAGTCGGGTTCAATAAAAAAGCAGCTGCGCGTTGAGCTCTGCTCGAAATGCCATCCTTTCTTCACCGGCAAGCAAAAGTTTGCCGATGCGGGCGGTCGGGTAGACCGCTTCAAGAAGAAGTACGGCCTAGCTGATAAATAACCCCCACGAAGCAGAGCACCGCGCTCTGCTTCTTGTGCGTAGTGGGCACAGGGAGGTGGCACAGGGAGGTGGCACAGGGAGGTGGCAAAGGGCTTGGCCGAAAAAGCAATTGGCGGACAGGCGGTAATGGAAGGCGTGCTGATGCGCCGTGCGAGCGGAGCGCAAGCGATTGCCGTGCGTCGCCCTGATGGAACGTGTAGCGTCAAGCAGCAAAGGGCCGCGCCCCTCGCTTCGCGATATGTGGTGTTTAGACTCCCGATAGTGCGCGGCGCCGTGGCGCTTGTCGATACACTAACGGTAGGCATTGACGCTCTGCTGTACAGCGCGAACGAGTCGGGCGGCGAAGAAGCTGAGCTCTCCAAGAGCGCAGTGGGCGTGGCAGTGTTTCTCGGGCTCGCGCTCGCCGTGGGGCTTTTTATGCTGCTGCCTACGGTTTTGTTGCGGTTGTTTGGTCTTACCGACGCATTGCCGCTGGTGGCGAATCTCCTAGAGGGAGTCATTCGCCTAAGTATCTTTACTATATATATAGCCGCAATTTCGTATATGCCGGACATGCGGCGCTTCTTCCAGTATCACGGCGCCGAGCACAAAGCCATCAACTGCTATGAGGCCGGGCACGCCTTAACCATAGAGAATGTCCGTCGCGCTTCGCGCTTTCACACGCGCTGCGGCACGTCGTTCTTGCTGGTCGTGATGCTGACTAGCGTCGTCGTATTCGCCTTCTTTGGCTGGCCTAATGTGTGGGTGCGCATAATTACCCGCCTGCTTCTATTGCCGTTAGTAGCAGGCCTAGCATATGAAGTGATCAAGTTCTCGGCGCGCGGCAAAGGCACTTGGCAAAGGGTTCTCACTGCCCCTGGCATGGTTTTACAGCGGGCGACTACCCGCGAACCTGATGACAGCCAGATTGAAGTCGCCATTACAGCCCTACGGGCAATTTGCCCTGACAACAACCCGGGTGAGGTGTACCGATGTTAGAGAAACTGCGCGCGGTCAAGCGACGCTACGATGAACTGACGGACCTAGTCAGCGACCCCGCCCTGATCGCCCGCCAGAGTGAGTGGCGCACATATGTTAAAGAGCAGGCAGGGCTTAACGCCCTAGTCGATGCTTTTAATCGCTATGAGCGCACGCTGCAGGAGCTAGACCAAGCCAAGCAGGCACTTACTGGCAGTGACCCCGATTTTCGCGCCATGCTCGAGACGGAGATAGACTCCCTTAAGGCTGCTGCCGCCGCTTTAGAGGAAGAGATTAGGGTTCTGCTGCTGCCCAAGGACAAAAACGACGAAAAGAACGTCATTGTGGAAGTGCGTGCCGGTGCCGGAGGCAATGAAGCCGCGATTTTCGCGGGCGACCTTTTCCGTATGTACAGCCGTTTTGCCGAGCGGCAGGGATGGAAGACGGAGCTGCTCTCAGCCTCCCTAAGTGACCTCGGCGGCTACAAAGAGGTTATCTTTCTGATTGAGGGCAGAGGAGCGTACAGCCAGCTCAAGTACGAAAGCGGCGTACACCGCGTGCAGCGCGTGCCGGAGACTGAGGGGAGCGGCCGCATTCACACTTCTACCGCTACTGTCGCCGTGCTGCCGGAGGCCGAGGAAGTAGACATCGAGATTGACCAAAACGACCTGCGCATCGACACCTTTTGTTCGAGCGGGCCGGGAGGGCAGTCCGTAAATACTACGTACTCCGCCGTACGCATCACGCATAACCCTTCGGGGGTGGTGGTGAGCATGCAGGACGAGAAGTCGCAGATTAAGAACCGCGAAAAGGCCATGCGCGTGCTGAGGGCAAGGCTCCTAGAGCTGGAACAGGCGAAGCGCGACGCAGAAGTATCTGAGGCTCGGCGCGGGCAAGTGGGTACGGGGGATCGCAGCGAGCGAATTCGCACCTATAATTTCCCCCAGAACCGGGTGTCTGACCATCGCATAGGTCTCACTACCCACCGTTTGGCAGGATTCCTAGACGGCGATATCGGCGAAATAGTTGCGGCCCTAACTACGCATGACCAAATGGAGAAGCTAGGTTCCGGGCAGTGACCATAAAGGCCCTATGGGACTTTGGAAAGGCAGAGTTAAGCCAAGCAGGCATTAGCGATGCTCACTGGCAGGCGGAGTTGCTGCTGCGATTTGTGACGGGACTTAGCCGAGCTAGCCTGCTGACCCATCCGGGCAGAACAATAAGCGAGCAAGAAGTGGCGCGCTACCGCGAAGCTCTGCGGGAGCGCGCGCTTGGCCTGCCGCTCCAGTACATAGTAGGACAGACCGAGTTTTTTGGGCGGGAATTTCGCGTGACGCCAGCCGTTCTAATCCCGCGCCCCGATACGGAAACCTTGGTAGAGGAAGCCTTGCGGCTACTGCGGACAGAGAGCGTATCGCACATCGCAGCTTCCTCTACTATGTGCCAAGTGCCAAGTGCTAAGTGCGCCCCGCCCGCACTGCTCGACCTCTGCACCGGCTCCGGTTGTGTCGGACTGACTCTAGCCGCAGAGGCGCCGGAGCTTACGATGTGGCTTGCGGACGTGTGCGCAGGTGCGTTAACGGTTGCCGCGGACAATGCCGCGAAGCTCGGGGTCAGCGCGCGCGTGCGGCTTAGACCGGGGGACTTATTTGCCGCAGTAGAGGGTATGCGCTTCTGGATGATCACGGCTAACCCACCGTATATACCAAGCGGCGAAATTCACACACTAGCGGATGAAGTCCAGCGCGAGCCGCGCCTAGCCCTAGATGGCGGCGAAGACGGGTTGGCGTATTATCGTCGCATCGCGAGCGAGTCAACCCACTTTCTTTATCCGGGTGGCTGGCTGCTCTTAGAAGTAGGCTCTACACAGGCGGAGGCAGTGCAAACATTCCTCCGTGCAGCTCACTTCACCGAGACCTTTGTGCGCCAAGACCTCGCCGGACGCGACCGCGTTGTCGGAGGAAGGCTACCGCTTGACACTAACCCTCTATAGGCGTACAATTAATCCGAGGAAAATACTCGGGTTTTTTTGGGGGTAATCCCGACTAAATTTATCGGGTATGCTAGGAAGTGACAGCTATACGATTGTCAACTAAAGGCCAATACGCCGTGCGAGCGATGACGGTAGTGGCAATGCGCGGGGAGCAGGGGCCGGTGCCGTTGCGGCTTGTGGCCGAGATGGAAGACATCTCGGCGCAATACCTAGAGCAGATATTTATGGACCTTCGCCGTGCCAAACTGGTGAGTGGGCAGCGGGGAGCAAAGGGCGGCTATACATTAGCTCGCCCTGCAGAGACAATCACGGCGGGCGATGTGGTGCGG
>QLUB01000075.1 GCA_018725205.1 candidate division NPL-UPA2 bacterium | reverse complement strand
CGTTATCCTGGAACTTCCAGATGTTGAACAATTGGAGGGAATTAGGAGCCGCAATTTCGGAAAGTTTGCCATTTTTGCGGATGATTTCAAGTCGACCTCTCGGGCCACTTTCGCTCTCGTACCCCATGGCTTCAGCAATCTCTTCCCACGTATGACAAGCCAAATACATGTCGATAATCTTCCGATCTCGCTCGTCGTTCTCTGCTTCATCTCATCAGTACTGTAGTGATGAGGGAAGCGGCATTTATTGAGGAGACGGAGCGGATAGCGGCCAAGCGCCGGCAGGCACATGGACAGACGTCACCTGGAAGAATTTCGGAGACGCTTCCGGAAACATTTCCGGAAGCGTTGGGAGAATCCCGCGACAAAGTGGCCGAACAGATCGGGAAGGGTAACTTCTGCGAAACATTTCGCAGAAGTCAGTGGTAAATCCCGCGATGGCGTGAGAAAAAAGAGGCTACTGCCCTGCCTCCTGTTTGCCTCCCAGAAGCCGCTGTATTTCAGATTCGGAAATGCGCCAGACGTCGCCAAGCTTAACGGCACGTACCCGGCCTTCCCTGATCCATTTATATATCGTTCTTGTGTTGAGTTTCAGCTTAGCGGAAATTTCTTTAGGCGTATAATAGTTTTCCATGATTCTGCTTCCTTCGTTTAGGTTTATAGTATCATATATTTCACTATGTTTCAATTTATGCACTTGACGGCAGTAACTCTATTGTGCTACAATGAACGTAAATACACTATATTACACAAAAAGGAGGAAAGAAAATGGGAAAGTACACTATCACCAGGGACGGCCAGAAGGATTTACGATTCACCGGGGAAAAATTGGCTGATGCAGACAACAAGTGGGTGGCCGGCCAGGAGCAAAACCGCTGGCAGGCGGTGGCGCTGTACAAGACCGCAAGCGGCGAGTATGTCCTAATGGAAAACTACTATACCCTTTGGCAGGGCGAGACGGATCGCTGCGGTGCTACAGTCTGTGAAACGGCGCAGGAAGTCCTGGACGCGCTGACTACCGAAGAGGGCGTCCTAAGCGACCTAGACAAAGAACTGCTGCAGAACGCGGCCAAGGTTGACGTAGCGTTTGACGGTTTGTGGCTAGAAGAATTGGAGTGAGGAGGCGAAGCGATGGCGAAGCGGCGCGGGAACAACGAGGGGAGCATTTGCAAGCGGCCAGATGGCATTTGGATGGCCCAGGTCAGCGTTGGCTATGACCTGGTCACGGGAGCGCCGAAGCGCAAGAGTTTCTATGGCAAGACCCGCAAGGAGGTTGCCGACAAGCTGGCAAAAGCCTTGGCGGAAGTTAAAAACGGCGGCTTTGTTGAACCCGCCAGAACAACCCTGGGCGAGTGGCTGGATAGGTGGCTGACCGGCTACAAGGCCGGGACACTGAAGCAAGGCACGTATGAGGGCTACGAATTGTTGATCAGAGTTCACATCAAACCCGCTTTAGGAAACATTCCGATGGCGAAGCTGCAGGCCAACATGTTGCAGGCGTTCTACAACGAGAAACTGGCCAATGGCAGGGCAGACGGCAAAGGGGGCCTGTCAACCCGGCTGGTGCGCTACCTGCACGCTGTTATCCGGCAGGCACTGCAACAGGCGGTGAAGGAGGGCCTGCTGCAGCGGAACGTGGCTGATGCGACCAGTCCGCCGACTATCAAGAATAAGCAAATGCGCCCGCTTACGGAAGCCGAGCTGCTGACATTTTTTGAAGCCGCCAGAGATGACCGGCTGTTTGCGGCCTTCCTGCTGGCGGCTACGACGGGGCTGCGGCGCGGCGAGTTGCTGGGCCTGTGCTGGGACTGCGTTGACCTGGAGCACGGAGCTATTACTGTCCAGCGGCAACTGCTGTCACTAAAAGCCGGACAAGTCCTGGAAGAGACGACTAAAAGCAAAGCCGGTAAGCGCAGCGTTACCCTGACGGATGACGCGGTGCGGGAATTGAAGTTATACCGGAAACGCCAACTGCAGGAGCGGCTGCTGATGGGTGAAGCGTTCCAGGATAACGGGCTGGTGTTCTGTAAAGAGGACGGTACTTTCCTGAACATACAGGAGTTCACCAAGCGTTTTCAGCGGTGGCTGGAGAAGGCGGGGCTGCCAAAGGTGCGGCTGCATGACCTGCGGCACACACACGCAACCCTGCTGCTGAAACGCGGCGTACCGGCCAAGCTGGTACAGGAACGCCTGGGACATTCAAGTATTACCATGACCCTTGACCTGTACAGCCACGTTACGCCAGAGATGGCGAAGCTGGCGGCGGAAAGCTTAAACGGGCTGTTGAGCAAAAGAAAAGACCCTGCAAAGGCGCAGGGCGGATAAGGTTTTGGCTTACACCGGCAGGGGGCGCAATCCCTGCTATTTTTTTGTCTGAAAACTGCAGTAAAACTGCAGTACTGGGGGTGAATATGGGATGGCCCTGAGATTTTCAAAACCCTGGAAGCCCTGATTTTATTGGTGCGGCTGAGAGGATTTGAACCTCCACGAGCTAATGCTCACTAGATCCTGAGTCTCAAAACATACGTTCAGTCTAGTTTACTCCTGTTCAAAAAAGCCTTATATTACGGGCTTTTTTTGCTTTCAGGCTGGCAGATTTTGGGGTTACTTTCACTCTGGTTTAATGTTTTCACATCGTAACTGCTGTAAAACTGCATTACTTTTTGTGCCTGAAGGCGGCCTGTGGGCCGCTGTTTTTTGTGTTTAGAGGTTATCCGCGCAGTACCTATGGAGAGGACTGTTCTCTTTTCGGCTTTCTTCGTTTTAAGTGCCTTGGCGGGGTGGGCAGTTCCCGGCAAGGTGGACAGTATTTGTTATGGCCGTGTTCCTTCTCAAAAAGGCTTCCGCACCAGTCACAGCTAAACCAGTCCTTGCCTATAGCGAGGTTATAAAAATGCAGCCAAATGTTGTCAAGGAGCGTCAGTCCGCGCACCCCTGGAACAATGCGCCTGTAGCTGTTCAGTTGTGGATATTGTGCCCCGCCCGCGAGTCCGTGGCGGAACCGGCGCAGTAGCAGCGGCTGGTTTTCTCCCGATTCCCATAAGTTGTAAGATTCTTTTAAGGTTTGCGCCGCGCATTGAAATTCATGCAAGTCTTCGCGTTCAACGCCGTAGCTGACTACGGGGACTTGCGAGACAATCCAGAGCGGGCTTTTCCTGAAGCTTATTCCCAGCAGGCCATAGCGGTTTACAAAGGCTAAGATGCTTTGATTGTCCCATATGTCAACCGCTAGGAAATCATGCAGCAGGGACATTTCTTTTGCGGGGTTTATGAAGGTTACGCCGTCCACAAGCTCTCCTTCCGCCTCCCATACTTGGCGAGCCTGGCGGTAGTCTTCGCTGAATAGCTCTTCGTCCGTGACCTGGTACGGCGCGTAAACGGGCCACAGCGCGGCAGACGCATCAACTCCCGCCCCTTTTTGGCAGAAGCGTTTCAGGTTACCTGTTTGGTAGTCGATTTCCGGTTGAACGGGATAAATCTTTTTCATGTCCCTCCCTGTTTGGTAGTCGGTTCCCCGTTCAACGGGATAAATCTTTTCCATGTTTTCTCCTCCTGTCCGCTAACTGTCCGCTAAAATAGGTTTCACCGTGTGCATCCCTAGTATACCATAAAGTGACTAGAAAAGCAGGATTAAGATAGGAGGGCTAAAAATTGGGATACCAGAAGAAGTTGGATGTGCCTGCGCAGACGATTCGCGTTGCCGAGGTTGCCGCGCGGCTGGACATCAGCGCCCCGGCGGCATACGCGCTTGTCAAAGCCGATGGGTTCCCCGCGCTCAAGGTCGGCAACCGTATAGTCATTCCCCGTGCCGCGTTTGAGCGGTGGCTTGAACAGGCCGCGTTTGAAAAACGCACGTACAGCGGGGCAAACCAGTAGGCGCAAAACAAAGACCCGGCTGGATTGGCCGGGCGCGAAAGGTGTTCTGCTATTGAGTAATTATAACATTTACGATGACGTAAACCAACAGACAAATTGCATTGATTTAGCGCGTGAGCTGGGCCTGGTCGTCACCAGCGGCGGGATGCTTCGCTGTCCAGACCCAGCGCATGAAGACCAGACACCTAGCTGCAAGGTCTATACTGACGGCTATTACTGCTTCGGGTGCGGCGCACGTGGAAGCGTGATCGATTTGTATATGCACGTCAGGGGCGTTGACCTGATCACCGCAAGCTGGGAGCTTGCTGCCCGTGCGGGACTTACCTGGCCGGAGCGTGGCGAAGATGCGCGGCAGGAGTATGCGCAGCAGCTTGACAGGCAAGCACAAATGGAAAAACGTGTTACCGCCTGGGCGAAAACACTGCGGCCAGAGAATACCCAGTATCTAAAAGAGCGCGGCTTCACGGAGGAGTTTATCAAGGAGCAAGGCTTCGGCTGCTGTGCTCAAGCGCACCCGCAAGATGAGGCTTTGGCACGGGAACTTGGCCTGCTTGTCAGCACGGAGATCGGGCGGGATTGGTATCTGCCGGGTGGCCGGCTGACCATACCATTTTGGCGATACGGCAAAGTAGCGCAGGTTGCCTTTCATAAGCCCGGTGGCGAGCCAAAGTATCTATATCCTACCGGCTGGACAAAGCCGCTGCTGGTATCAGCTAAGCGCGGCGTCCGGCCATTCCTGGTTGAAGGCGTGTTTGATTATTACTCACTACTGCAGGCGAATCTGCCAGCAGTGGCCGGACTTGGGACGCAGTTAAGCCAGGAGCAGAAGGCCGAGCTGGCGCGTGTGCCCGATTTCTATATTTGCTTCGACGGCGACGAGGCGGGCCGCAGAGCGGCGGGTGCCCTGGCTAAAGAATTCTACCCGGCTGCGCGGGTAATTAATCTACCCGACGGCAAGGACGTGAACGACATGCTGCGGGAGCTGGGCGTGGACGCGCTCAGGGCGTACCTGCAGATGGCGGCTGCGGGGGCCAAGGATTACCTGGAACTGCTGCTGGATGTGCTGGCCGCTGACCCTAAAGATGCGCAGGTGCGACAGGAAGTTATTGTATTGATTGCCGCGCTGCCAGGCGATGTTGACAGGGACTTACAAATTGACCGCCTGGCAAAACTCCTGAAGTCGTGCGGAATTGGCAAGGCCGCGATTCGCGCGGATGTGGCCTTGCTGCGGAAACAGTCTCAGGGCGAGGGACAACAAGCCGAACCTGAGAAGGATACGCAGGCGCAGGCTTTGCTTGCCCTGGCGGCGCAGGCGGCGTTTTTCCATACACCGGAGGGCACGGGCTATGTGACAGTCCCGGTGGCTGAGCACAAAGAAACATGGCCTATAAAATCAAGCGGCTTCCGTCGCTGGCTGGTGAGGCAGTTTTTTGCCGTACAAGAAAAGCCGCCGAGCGCACAAGCACTTCAAGACACGCTCGCGGTCTTGGAAGCCAAGGCGTTCTTCGACGGGACTGAACTGGCCGTGTTTACCCGCCTGGCTGAAGTTGATGGCAAGATTTATTTAGACACGTGCAATGCGGCTTGGGAAGTGGTGGAAGTCACGCAGGACGGCTGGCAGGTGGTGAGTGAGTATCCGGTTAAATTCAGGCGGACAAATGGGATGCTGCCGCTGCCGCTGCCGGTGCAGGGCGGGGATATAAAAGACTTGCGGCAGTTTGTCAACGTCGGCAGTGAAGCGGACTGGTGCCTGCTGGTAGCCTGGGCGGTTGCCGCGCTACGCCCAAGCGGGCCGTACCCTGTGCTTACCCTGCACGGTGAACAGGGTTCCGCCAAATCTACCGCCGTCAGGGTGCTGCGGGCACTGATAGACCCTGCAACGGCGCCTATGCGCACTACTCCCCGCGACGAGCGGGACTTAGCTATTGCGGCTTGTAATGCCTGGGTGATTGCCTATGACAATTTGAGCGGCCTGCCGTCGTGGCTGTCGGACGCGCTTTGTCGTGTAGCGACAGGCGGCGGCTTCGCTACGCGAACGCTGTACAGTGATAATGAGGAGAGCATTTTTGACTATACCCGCCCGATAGTGATCAACGGCATTGATGAGATTGTTGCCCGGCACGACCTGCTTGACCGAAGCCTGCTGCTCACGCTGCCGGTTATTCCCGAAGCGGGACGACGGGACGAAGCCGCTTTTTGGGCAGACTTTGAGCAGGCAAGGCCGCTCATACTGGGAGCACTCCTGGACGCGGTGGCTGTCGGCCTGCGCGATATAGCAGGTACACGGCTGGCCGCGCTACCACGAATGGCCGACTTTGCAAAGTGGGTGGTAGCATGTGAACCGGCTTTACCCTGGGCAGCGGGCGCGTTCCTGGGCGCATATGCCGGGAAGAGAGCGGAAGCGGTGGAAGCGGCCCTTGAGGCTGACCCGGTGGCAGTGGCGGTTAAAGCGTTACTTGCGGAGACGGAACCCTGGGAGGGCACGGCTACGGAATTGCTGGCCGCGCTTGAAAAATATGTGGCCGAGACGACCACGAGGGCAAAGTCATGGCCGAAGTCTGCGCGAGGGATAGGGAACCGTCTGCGTCGGGCGGCGACATTTTTGCGGCACGCGGGTGTTGAAGTGGAGTTTGTGAGGGAAGCTAACACAAGCCGTCGTCGCTTAATTAGAATAAGCACACATTCTATCGTCCACAACGTCCACATCGTCCAAGACAGGCAAGAAAACCATACACGGCAGGACTTTGCGGATTGGACGCAAAATTGGACGCAAACTGACTTTGGACGCAACACATCGTCCAATACTGTTTTTGCGTCCAAAGAAAAGACCAATGATACCAATGGTTTGGACGATGTGGACGTTGTGGACGCAAAAAAACAGGACTTTTCTAACGGCAACACGACAACACTCCCGGAACAAATCTTGACCGCCGAAGGTTATCCGGCATCCTGGGACGACACATAAGGAGGTGAAACAGGTGCGTTATTTGCTCAACTCAGCAGTGATCACCGGCCCGGGGGCATATGACTACAGGTTGATCACAGCAGAAGAGGCTATCGCCTGGCTGCGGCAGAAGGACTTTGCGTCCCGTATTGGCTATCCGGCCACTGCTGACTATATCAAGTCGTTGTCTGGCGTCAGGCCGGACGTCAACCGTGAAGCCACATCCATGCAACTGGGTGACGAAGCCCTAGTAGTCAGGCTCAAGTACCGGGTGACTGATCCCGGCCAGAAAACCGCATGCCAGCCAGAGCTGGATGATTGGGAGTACGGGATCTTGCGGATGATCAAAAACTCAGCATGATTAAGTGGGAACCGATTATCACCCGACAAAGAAAACAACCGCTCACGGTTCAACAATTTCAGGCACTGAAAAAACTCAGGTTTACGCTACGCTCGTCATTTTAGACGTCCAATTATGCTGTGTATCAGGCGGTGCTACGGCAGGAAGAGCTGGAGCGGGGGCAGTTGGCTGAAAGGAGGTAGTTATTATGCCGCGCAAGTGCTCTGTCTGCGTGCACGCGGATGTTGAAGAAATTAACCGCCTACTGGCGGCGGGTGAGCCGTTGCGGAACGTATCGAAACAATTCGCGTTAAGTCCAGCCGCCCTCTTCAGGCACAAGGAACGGCACTTGCCAAAGGTTTTGCTTCAGGCACAAGCCGCTGTGGAGGTCGCCCGGGCTGATACTCTACTTGACCAGGTGTGCGCACTGCGGGATAGGGCGTTGTCGCTACTGGATGCCGCCGAACGCGCCGGAGACCCGCGCACGGCACTGGCTGGAGTACGTGAGGCGAAAGGCTGCCTGGAACTGCTGGCCAGGCTGCAGGGAGACCTGCGGCAGCACGCGACTATCAACTTCCTTGTCGCGCCTCAGTGGCTTTCACTCAGGACAGTAATCATCCAGACGCTAGAGCAGCACCCTGCTGCCAGGGAGGCCGTTGTCAGGGCACTGCGGGAGGTGGAGAAAGATGCTGGCGAGTGACCTGCGCCATGCGCTTGACCCTGCCGCCTTCGCCAAGGACGCCCTCTGCTTTGAGCCTGACCCGTGGCAGGAGGACGCTTTGCGCTTGCGCGGCAAGCGGCTGCTGCTGAACTGCTGTCGGCAAAGCGGTAAATCAACTACGGCGGCCATTCTGGCGCTGCACACCGCGCTGTTCCGGCCCGCTTCGCTGGTGCTGCTTGTTTCACCTTCGCTGCGGCAGTCCAGCGAGCTATTTCGCAAGGTGCAAGACATGTTTAAAGCGCTTACACCGGTGGCGCGGCAAGTACTGGTCGAGGATAACCGGCTTTCCTTGGTGATGCCGAACAAGAGCCGGATCGTGTCGCTGCCGGGCAAGGAAGGCACAATCAGAGGCTTCAGCGGTGCGAGTTTAATTATAGAAGATGAAGCGGCCAGGGTGCCGGATGAGTTGTATAAGGCCGTGCGACCGATGCTTGCGGTGTCTGGCGGCAGGCTGATATTAATGAGCACACCGTTCGGTAAGCGCGGGCACTTCTTCCACGAGTGGGATGAAGGCGGCAGCACATGGGAGCGTATCCGCATACCGGCGCCTGCCTGCCCGAGGATAGCGGCTGATTTCCTTGCCGAGGAGCGGCAGGCACTAGGCGACTGGTGGTTTAGACAGGAATACCTTTGCGAGTTTGCGGAGACCGTTGACCAGGCGTTCAGCTATGAGCACGTCGCGCGCGCGGTAAGCACTGAGATAAAGCCTTTATTTGGAGGTGAACCTGGTGAGTAGGTTCTGTATCGGGCTGGACTTAGGCCAAGCGCAGGACTACACGGCTATAGCCGTGGTGGAGCGGGTACAAGAAGGTGGTGTGTGGCACTGCCACTTGCGCCACATCGAACGCTTCCCGCTTGGCACAAGCTACCCTGCTATAGTGGAGCGCGTGACCGCCATGACGAAGGCTGAACCGTTTGCGAGGAACGTCGTGCTGGTCGTGGATAAAACCGGTGTCGGCGCACCGGTCGTGGACATGTTCGAGGGCGTGGGCGTGAGGCTGGAGGCGGTCACAATCACCGGCGGTGACACCGTGACAAGGGAAGCGGACGGGTACAGGGTGCCGAAGCGGGATTTGGTGAGCGTCCTGCAGGTGCTACTGCAGAGCGAACGCTTAAAGATAGCGGCGGGCCTGTCACTTACCAAAATGCTGCAAGCTGAACTGCTGAACTTCAAGGTCAAGATAAACATTCAAACAGCGCATGACAGCTATGGCGCGTGGCGGGAAGGCGAACATGACGACATCGTTATAGCGGCAGCCTTGGCCTGCTGGTGGGTCGAACACCAGGCAAGGCCGGTGCCGGAGGCTGTGGCCAGGTTGTTTCACAACGCAAGTTTTTTTAGCACGGGCCGCTTCTAAAATGACCAGGATGCCGGTCGGGAGAAAACCTTTTCGCAGAAGATGAGGGAAGCGGAGTTTGTCGAGGAGACGGAGCGGATAGCGG
>QLUB01000074.1 GCA_018725205.1 candidate division NPL-UPA2 bacterium | reverse complement strand
TGCTTTCGGAGTGCTCGGGTACTTTATGAAGATGTATGACTACCCCTTAGCGCCCATGGTTTTGGGTGTAATTCTAAGCCCGTTAATTGAGTCGAACTACCGTCGCGCCATGGCCTTGTCGCACGGCAACGTGGGCGACTTCCTGCTTAGCATAGTTACTAGCCCGCTTTCGGCCTCTCTGCTTGCGTTTACGGTTATTATGCTCGTCAGTCAGCAGGACTGGAAGGGTGTCCTAGCCAGATGGACCAAGAGGTCTGCCAAGAATGAGGGATAGTATGATTGACGTAGAAACAAAATTAGTTGGCCTGCTGGGATATCCCCTCAGGCAGAGCTTCTCGCCAGCGATGCAGAACCGCGCCTTTAAGGCAGCGGGGCTAAACTATTATTACTTCCCCATCGAAGTAACTCCTCACGGGCTGCGGGACGTGCTGCAGGGCATCCGGCGCATGAACTTCGCGGGTTGCAACGTGACAAAGCCCAATAAAATTGAGGTGCTGCAGTATTTAGACGCGATAGACACCGCCGCTCTCGCTATTGGCGCCGTTAACACCGTAAAGGTCGTGGACGGGCAACTCATCGGCTATAACACAGACGGCCTTGGGTTTGCGGCATATCTTGAGCAGGACGAGCAAATTCACATTCCCGGTACACGCTTTTTCGTGTTGGGCTGTGGGGGAGCCGGTCGCGCTATTGCGACGGTTTTAGCTGCCAAGGGAGCTTGGGCCATCACCTTAACTGATATGTCCGAAGCTGCCGCGGCAAACCTAGCCGACTCCATCGACGAACATTTCTCTTATAAAGCCAGCCGCGTGCGGCTGGGAACGCCTCATATGCAGGACGCGCTAGCAGAGGCCGACGTCATCATTAACGCCACCGCCGTCGGCATGTCTCCCCACATTGACGATAGCCCGCTCCCTTTGTTACTTGACAGCACTCCGTTGGTTTGCGATATTATCTATAACCCCACCACCACAAGGCTGATGCGCGAAGCCGCGTCCTTAGGATGCAGGACCGCGAATGGCCTCGGCATGGTCATCTATCAAGGAGCGGCTGCTTTTACGATTTGGACTGGGCTAGCCGCTCCTGTCGCCGAGATGAAAGACACGATTTTGGAGTTAAGTGCGCGTTTTTCTTAAGCTAGGAGGTTTCCCATGGCCCTAAGCCCCATCGAGATAACGGATTTGCGCCCTATCCGCGACCTAGTGTACGAAAGCCTGCGCAGCGCGATCATGAAAGGACACCTAGAGGCAGGGGAGCGTCTAGTTGAGAGCGAGATAGCCGAGCGACTGCAGGTAAGCCGCACACCCGTGCGTGAAGCTTTGCGCATGTTAGAAAAGGACGGCATCGCTGTATCAGTGCCGCGGCGCGGCACGGTTGTCGTCGGCCTTAAGCTTGAGGATGCCATTGAGATATACAGCATTCTTTCGGTCCTCGAGGGGCTGGTGGCGAAGCTGGCGGCGGAGCATATCACGCTCGCCGAGGTGCAGCAGCTTAAACAGCTTAAAGCCAAAAAGCCCTCGCTCGGCGACTTTGCAGAGTACGCGCGCATTTTTGCGGAGTTCAACAATATCCTTAATCGCGCTAGCCGCAGCACTCGCCTGATGCAGCTCATGGCAACCTATGCTTCGCTACTTAGTTGCCTGCGCTACGTCAGCCTTGATACGCCGGAGCGACAAAGTGCGGCTTGGGACGAGCATATCACCATTATCGAGGCAATTGAAAAGCGTGATGGATTGCTGGCAGAAGAGCGGGCGAAGCAGCACGTGCAAAACGCCATGGAGGCCTGCGCGGCGCGGGGTAAGCGCTAGGCACATGGACGGGAAGTTGCGATGGTTGATGCGGGTGTAGGCATAGCGTCCGCCTGCACTGCGCACCATGTTTAGCACGCGGTAGACAGCACTCTGGGCTAGGCCGCCGTGGCGAAACCTAGGCTTCACTGAGAGGTGCACCAGTTCATAAACGCCGGATCCGCGTCCCTCAAAGCCAATCCAGCCTGCGACATGCGAACCTGCTTCAATGGTGAAGTGGGGGCGTGCCAAGATACGTTGTCGGCTGACACGCACGCCGTTGAAACGTCTGACTCCAGCTGCAACCATGCTGGCTTTTCGCCAATCACGAACTCTCACCAAGCGCAACAGGCCTCACTCCCTCTTAGTCTACTCAGTTCAGTGTACTGCCCGCCCCCCAGAACCGTGAGAAGAGGGACGGGCTTTCTGCGTTTCCCGCAGGATGCTATAATCGTTGTGTCCCGAAGAAAAGCTAGCGAGGCGAGGTGCGCGTGATTTGCATAGGGCAGAACAACCAGAAGAATTGACATTACCCACTTTAAGGCGGAACATCCTGCGCATCGTATGGCCAGCCACCACGGAAAGTGTACTGCAAATGTTAGTGGGGATAGTCGCGACGGCCATGGTTGGACACCTCGGGGCAGAGGCCATCGGGGCCGTAGGTTTGTCTAGCCGTGTAACGCAGATTGTATGGGCCATGTTCTCTGCCGCCGGCACCGGCGCTACCGTGCTGATCGCGCGGGCTGTGGGCGCGAATGATCGCGAGGCTATACAGCGCACTGCCCTGCAGGCGCTTGGCTTGGCGATCGGGTTGGTCAGCGTGTTGACAGCTCTGGTGGTGTGGCAGGCGCGTGGCCTGATGATAAATTTGTTTACTGCTCAGGGCAAGGTTCTGGAGCTAAGTTTCATGTACCTCTCCATAGTCGCGCTAGGAATGCCATTTATGGCCATCATGCAAGTGGCGGGGGCGATCATGCGCGGCGCGGGCAATACGCGTACGCCCATGGGCATTGCTTTTTTGGTCAATGGCTTAAACGTCGGCCTGACTAGCATTCTGATTTATGGTCACTTCGGGTTCCCGGCACTAGGTCTGCGGGGGGCCGCGGTGGCGACGGTTGTTGCTCAGGCTGCAGGTGCTGTCTTGGCGCTCTTGGCGCTCACGCGACTGCACGCCATTATCTCAGTCAGTGCGGCGCGGCGATACCGGCCGCAACTGGAGGTCGTAAAGCGTATTCTTACCATTGGCGTGCCTGCGGCCTTTGAGATGATTTTTTGGCAGGCTGCGACCATCGTGCTTATGCGATTGATTGTCCAATTTGGCACTGAGGAACTCGCGGCGCATCAACTTGGTCTAACCGCTGAATCGCTAAGCTATATGCCGGCTATAGGGTTTGGCATCGCGGCCACAGCACTGGTTGGGCAAAGTCTCGGGGCAAAAAACCCTCGCTTGGCGGAGCGCTATGTGGGTCAAATCGTGCGCGTATGCGCGCTGCTGACGATAGTTACGGCGGGCTTGCTTTTTTTTCTGCCGGAAGTGATCATGGGTGTGCTGACTGATCGAGTTGAGGTTATCAGACTTGGCGCCATTTACCTAAGGCTGATGGCCTTTGCCCAGCTGCCGCAACAAATCGCGGGTGTCTTAAATGGCGCACTGCGAGGCGCGGGGGACACTAAGGCCCCGATGGTTATAGGAGGTGTGGGGCTCTGGCTGGTTAGGCTGCCGCTGGCGTGGGTGCTCAGTGTTAGCTTAGGGTTAGGTATCAGAGGGGTATGGATAGCCATGACTGTCGACCTTTTTTTGCGTTTTGGTCTGAGCGCGTTTAGATACTACCGTGGCCCTTGGAAGCGGGTTCTAACCACAGGCACCGAAAGCTAGTTGTTCCCATAGCATGATGTAGAAAGGCAAAGGAGTATGTGCCGTGGAAGACGAAAATTGCATTGTCTGTGGGGAGTCTGGCCTGCAGGGTCAAGGTCTGAAGGATAGTCTTAGCCGATGTCGCGGACGACGGCTATGAACACCTTAAGTTCACCTTAAGAAAACTGTGGACGGGCGTGCCGTTAAGGGAGAGGTAAAAGTTTTTGCAGGAACAAAGGGAGGCTCCGCTGTGGAGCGCCGTAGCTAAGCATCGAGCGCAAGGTCTATATCCCTATCACGTGCCTGGCCATAAGGCGGGGCGCGGACTTTTGCTTTCCTTTGCCGTGGATATGGCGGAGTTCGACCTGACGGAGCTGCCCGGGCTAGACAATTTAGCCGCGCCTGATGGGCCGCTGGCAGATGCCGAAGCTTTGGCGGCAACCTTTGTGGGGGCAGACGCTACGTACTTTACAACTAACGGGAGTACCGCAGGTGTACTTGCCGGTGTGCTAGCTGTGGCCCCTCCCGGCAGCACCATTATCTTGCCTGAGACTGCGCACCAGAGCTTTCACAGTGCCTGTGTGCTAGGGGACCTAAGTCCCGTATTTCTGCCGGTGGAGCGCCATCCTGAACTTGCGCTCCCCATGGGATATACGCTTTCATCACTGCGCGAGAGCCTGGCGGAGTGCCGCCCGAGCCTAGTGGTTGCGACTACACCCACTTACCACGGAGCGTGTAGCGACAGCGCCGCTATTAAGGCCGTCTGCCAAGAATACGGCATACCTTTGCTGGTAGACGAGGCTCATGGCACGCATCTCTTAGTCAGCGACACGCAGGTGCAGTCGGCAGTGCGGTCGGGAGCCGATGTAGTGGTGCAGAGTATGCACAAGACGGGCGGGGCGCTGACTGGGGCCGCCTGGGTGCACTGCTTTAACCCGCGCTTCAGCGAGCCGCTTAAGCGGGCCCTGCGGCTTGTGCAGTCCACCAGCCCGTCCTATCTGCTGCTTGCCTCGCTGGACTTAGCTAGGAGAACCCTAGCCACAGAAGGCGCGGCTCGTTTTTGCTCGTCACGCGGTCACGCGGACAAGCTCCGTGCGCTGCTTCCCGCCGTCTCCTTTCCGAGAGACTGGCAACAAGACCCTCTGCGAGTAGTTGTCGACGCCCGATACCTCGATATGAGTGGGTTCGCTCTGCAGCAAACTATGCTAGCTTATGGGCTATCCCCGGAAATGGCGGACGCATACACGGTAACGCTTGTTATAGGGCTCTTTGAAAGTGACGAGGGCTTACATAGGGCTGCTGCCCTTGCGCGGGACCTACCACGCGCGGTCGTGGTTCCCAAGGCGCAGCTGGTGCCATATCTGTCAGGGGGCCGCATGCGAGTGCTCACACCGCGGCAAGCCTATTTTAGCCGGAGCATGCGGGTGCCGCTCACGCGCGCGCGGGGTGAAATCTGCGCAGAACCCCTAGTCCCTTATCCGCCGGGAGTACCCCTCCTGTGGCCCGGCCAGCGCATCGAGCATGAGGACATCTCCTACCTCCAAGACCTGGTGGCGGCAGGAGGTAACTGCATCGGCATTTCTCCCACGGGGCAAATACTAGTGATTGCAGGTGAAGACTGTGAGTAGAGGACTTTTTATCTCGCTCGAAGGACCGGATGGATGCGGTAAAACTACCCAGGTACAAGCGCTAGGACAGGCGTTTAGACAGCAGGGGAAGGCAGTAATATGCACGCGTGAGCCGGGGGGTACGGCACTGGGTGAGGTTATTCGCGACATGCTCCTTTCGTATCGTCATACCAGCATGGGCGCCCGTTCGGAGATGCTCTTGTACGCGGCTAGCCGGGCACAGCACGTAGAGGAGGTCATTCTCCCACATTTGCGCGCGGGAACTTTCGTTATCTGCGACCGCTTCATTGATTCAAGCTTGGTTTATCAAGGGCTGGGTTTAGAGATACCGATCGCGGAGGTCTACAATGTCAATCTGGTGGCAGTGCAGGCGTGTCTGCCCGACCTCACGGTGGTTTTAAAGGTAAGCGTGGCTTCCGCTTGTGCGCGACTGCAAGCCAAACAGGCTGAGACTGCCCGCGGGCCGGACCGCATTGAGGCGCGCGGCATGGAGTACATTGCCAAAGTGTCAGCGGGGTACAGTCAGTTGGCCGCCATGTTTCCCAAGCGCATCGTGGAAGTTGACGCAGAGCGCGACCCTTCCAGCATAACGCGTGATATAATAGAAAAAATACACGCGTTAGAGAGGGGAGTTCGGGTATGAAATTAGTTATTGCAGTCGTGCAGGACAGAGACAGCCAGCGCTTGATAGATCAACTCATCAACCAAAATTTGCGCTCCACGAAGCTTGCGAGTACCGGCGGCTTCCTTAAGGCTGGCAACACGACTTTGCTTATCGGTGTAGAAGACAGCCAAATGGAAAGTGCTCTGGGGGTTATTCGCGAGACCTGTAAGGCGCGTGAACAGCTGCTCACGCCTATGGCGCCTGCAGGGAGCAGTGCGGTGGAGTCCTACGTGCCCTACCCCATAGAAGTGGTGGTAGGAGGCGCGACAGTCTTTGTGGTGGATGTCGAGCAGTTTGTGCGCTTCTAGCTAGGGGGAGTAGGGGTGTTTGAGGCCATTGTTGGGCATAGTTTTGTCTTGCACCTACTGCGGCGGGTGCTAGTGACGGAGCGTGTTTCCCATGCGTACTTGTTTCTTGGCCCAAGCGGCGTCGGCAAAGCTAAAATTGCCCGCGCTTTTGCTTCCGCCGTAGTCGGTGTGGGGGAGCGCGCTCAGCCTAACTCACACCCTGATCTGCGAGAGATACACCCACAGGGTAGCAGCCTGCGCCTTAACCAAGTTAGGGAACTTAACATGGATGCTTTGCTGGCCCCGGCTTTGGCTCAGCGCAAAGTCTACATTTTGCACAATGTTGAAGCACTCACCCCCGAGGCGGCTAATAGTTTCTTGACGATGCTCGAGGAACCGCCCGTCTCATCTCATTTTATCCTGTTAGCGGACAGGCCTAGCATCTTTGGCACTATTACTTCGCGTTGCCAAGTGTTGCGCTTTGGTTTCCTCACCGTACCTGAGACTGTACAGGTGCTAGAGCGCGTATGCCCCCAAACGACAGGCCTTGAAGCAGCAGCTAGGCTTAGTTTCGGTTCTCCCGGGGAAGCGATGCGTTCGCTTGAGCCGGAAGCCGGCGAGCGCCAGCGAGAGATGGCCACCTTGGCTCAGTGCATCATGAGACTCAGTGGCGCAGAGAAGCTGCACTGGATGGCACGTCTGGACGAAAAGAAGGATGATCTTCACGCCTACGTCACTTTTCTCGCTTTTTGGATGCGGGATGTGTTATGTTTAAAACTAGCACTGCGCGAGTGCCTAGTATTGCCCTATCGTGAGGAAATCGAAGCGCAGGCACGTAGCCTAGAGCTCCATGTGATTACTTCGCGCCTCTTGCACCTGCAGGAATTACTTACGCGGTGGAACCCCAGTACTAATAAGCGCCTAGTGCTGGACCAGCTTTTCTTGGCGCTGAAATAGAGGTGAATGGCATGCCGAATTTAGTAGGCATTAGGTTTAAAAGCGGCGGGAAAGTGTATCACTTTGACGCAGGGGACATTCCTCTTGTGCCGGGTGAATCTTGCGTCGTAGAGACCGTGCGCGGCCAGGAGTACGGTGAAGTCGTGAGTCTGCCGCGCGACGCGGGTGTTCTGGGTTGTCGTCCTGAGCTAAGGCCCGTCCTGCGTAAAGCCACGCCCGAGGATGAGCAGCGCGTCGCATCTAATCAGCGCTTTAAGCAAGAAGCCTTTGCCGTTGCATTAGAGAAGATTGCGCTTCATCAACTGCCGATGAAACTAATAGACGTAGAAGTCGCCTTCGACGGCGCGAAGATCCTTTTTTTCTTTACAGCAGACGGCCGCGTGGATTTTCGTGAGCTGGTAAAGGACCTCGCGTACGTTTTTCGCACGCGGATTGAACTTAGGCAGATTGGCGTGCGCGACGAAGCAAAGATGATCGGCGGGCTTGGCTCCTGTGGCAGAGTGCTGTGCTGTAATAGCTTCCTTGGGGATTTCGCCCCGGTCTCAATCAAGATGGCCAAAGAACAGCGCTTGTCACTAAACCCCGCTAAAATCTCGGGCCTGTGTGGGCGGCTGATGTGTTGTCTAAGATACGAGAGCAACTTTCCCGAAGTGCTGGCTGCGCTAAGCACAGATAATCGCTGCAAATGCGAGGCGTGTCATCGCAACTGCGAAGGAGAACGGAGCAGTGAGCAAACTTAATCGCCAAAGGAGAACGTGGGCGCTGCTGCTCGTGGCCCTAGCCTTAATTGCGACAGGGTTGGTCTTGGCCCTCGCCCTAGATGGATGGACTACCCCGAGAGGGCCTAATGACGGGGCCCAGCTACAACCGGATCCGCAGGCCACGCCCGTTGTCGCGCTGCAAGTGATCGAGGGCATTGCCCGCGGCAGCCTAGGACGTCCTGCCCAGATTGCGGTTTCCCGGGAGCGGGTCTTTGTCGTGGATGCCCTCGCTACGCGCGGGGTTATCAAAGCATTTACTTTCGACGGCGCTTTTGTCACCAGCTTCGGCACGCTCGCCAGTGGCGGCTTAGCGGAGATCGTGGATATTACGCTTGATGCTAGCGGTAACGTAGTAGTACTGGACGCCACCCCCGCGCTACATGTGTTCGCCGCCGACGGTGCGCCAAAGACGAGACTAGACTTAACCGCTCTCACAGCCGAACTTGCAGTGATGTGGGTTAAGAGTGTTGTTGCCACTGCCGACCACTACTATTTGTTGACGCTGGACAGGCTGCTTAGGCTGGATAACTCCGGGCGCCTGTTAACCACTTACCCGGCAGAAGGTGACGCGGCAGAACTTGGCGCTCTGGCTTCGGAGTTCTATATGGGGCCGTCTGGACTGGCGGCGCGGGAAGGCGTGGTCTGGGTAGGCGACGCCGTGAACGGGCGCTTGCTTGGCTTGGGCGCAGGGGGTAAATTCGACAGCGTAGTAACGCTTCCCACCGTGCAGGGCATGGCCCCATACCCGACCAGCCTAGCTGTAGACGCGCTAGGCAATTTCATTGTGGTGGATAGTGCCAGGCAGGTAATTCTGGCGCTCGATTCCGCAGGGCGAGTGCTCGCCGAACACCGCCTCACCAGTGCCGAGCACCTAGTAAACGCCGAAATCGCTGATGTCGCCGTGTCGCCGGGGGGCGAGATATTTGTCAGTAACGCCTTAGCCGGGACAATTTCCCGCTTCGACTTAGGGGCTAGCCGCCTAAGAGCGTCGAGCGTGGTTGTACGCGCACGCGCCGAGTTCGCCTACCCGCTAGATGTTGCTTTAACCGCTGAAGGCATATACATTTTGGCCGCTAATCCCGTCGCTGACGGGGAGCGCCAAGTGTGGTTTCGTGCAGCGCAAGGAGGCGAGTTGCGCCTTGTGCTTAGGGGTTTGAGCGATAGTGCGTTGCGACTGGCCAGCGCGAATGGGTTGCTTTACGTCCTAGCGCGGGACAGAGTAGAGGTCTACGCCTTAAACGGCGAGAAGCTCCGAACTTTTGCCGATTCACCGGGGGAGTGGGGCGGCTTTAGACAGGTTAACTTGTTTGGCGAACAGCAGGGCCCGCAGGGAATCTACATTGACACTGCAGCTCGCGTGCTGGTGGCGGACACCTTCAACCATCGCGTAGTGGTGTT
>QLUB01000073.1 GCA_018725205.1 candidate division NPL-UPA2 bacterium | reverse complement strand
AGCGAAAGATGCAGGTCCACTCCTACATATCCGTTACTAATGACTCACACTAAGTTAGCGCTTATGGTGCGCGGCCCCCGCGACGGCTTTAATGAGATGTTCAAGAGCAATATCGCGCTAGTGCGCCAGCGCATGAAAACCCCATCCCTAAGGGTCAAGTTTGCCTGCATCGGGCGTCGCAGTCAGACCAACATCGGCATCATTTATGACAGCAGCCTAGCTTCACCGACAGTGCTCACCGAGCTCTACAAACGCCTCTCCTATATCGATGTCGACGGCATACTGGACTCCGGGTACATAGAGCAGTACATCGAAGATAGCCCCTACTCCCCTTTTCCACAGGTACAATTCACGGAGAGGCCCGACCGCGTGGCCGCCGCCGTTATGGAAGGCCGCGTGGCGCTAATTGTAGATGGCACCCCCTTTGCCATTCTTGTCCCAGCCGTTCTCAGTAACTTCCTGCCTACGGCGGAAGACCACTATGAGCGGTGGCTAGTGATGACCGGTGTCAGGATGGTGCGGGCCATGAGCATTGTCATGGCTGTTTTGCTTCCGGCTATGTACGTCGCGGTCACGACCTTCCCCCCAGAGATGATTCCTAGCCGACTGGCCCTGCCCATCGCCGCAGCTCGCGCCGGCGTGCCTTTCCCGGCCGCAGTGGAGGCGCTGCTGATGGAAGTGACGTTTGAGTTGCTGCGCGAAGGCGGTATTCGCGTACCCGGCACGGTTGGCACTACTATCGGCATCGTGGGGGGCATTATAATTGGCCAGGCCGCGGTAACTGCGGGGTTAGTGAGCCCGGTTATGGTGGTCATTGTAGCGCTCACTGCTATCGGCTCATTTGCGGTGCCGGCATTTAACGTGGGGCTCTCCCTGCGCCTGCTGCGCTTTCCGCTGATACTTTTGGCTAGCTTGCTTGGGCTTTATGGGGTTTTCGCCGGAATCATCGTTGTGGTACTGCACTTGGTTAGTCTCAAGTCGTTTGGCGTCCCCTATTTGTCGCCCCTAGCGCCATCTGACAACCAAGGGCTAAAAGATACTCTCATCCGCGCCCCTTTGTGGGCAATGCTGCTAAGACCGAGGATGTTTAACCCGAGGCAACAACGACGAATTGGCAGACCGGCATACGTACAGCATCCGCCGGGAGGAAAGGAGGATGACGATGCCTAAAGCAAAGGACTCCATCAGCGCACGGCAATTAATGCTGCTTAAGCTAAGCGGGATCACGGGCACCGTTTTCCTAGGCGCTGTAAACCTAATTACCACACTGGCGGGGCGGCAGGGCTTTATTGCGGTGCTTGGGGGAGGCTTACTGAGCGTACTGGTCGTGTATATGGCCGCAACGGTAGGCCGACGCTTCCCGCAGCTTACCCTTTTTGAGTACGCTAGATCTATCTACGGAAAATGGCTTGGCTCACTGCTTGGGCTGACGCTCGTCGCCTTTAATCTTGCCTCCAGCACATTGGTGCTGCGCGCGCTAGGCGATTTTCTGATCACCGCGTCGCCGGCGCGGGATTGTTGCGCATTGACCCCGGTTGGCTGGTCCCGCTTCTCGTCGTGGAGCCTGTGCCTCTAGCCCGAGCCGCCTTCGTCAGCGGCAGTTTATTAGTCAATGGACTTGTCGTGCTTTTGTTTTTTAATTTTGTGGAAGAGCAGTCCGCAGTATTTAAGTACTCCTTGTGGGGTGTGGCAGCTGGCTCTTGCCTTATCGGCGCCCTGCAAGTAGCGGTGGTAGCAGGCTATAGCCCTGCTCTGGCCGAGACTCTTAAGTACCCGGTGCTGGAACTTGCGCGCAACGTGTCTTTTGGCGTGTTCATTGAGCGCATAGAGGCCGTCTACTTAGGCCTTTGGATTGTCGGGACATTTGTCAAGGTCAGCCTCTTGTTCTATGCTGCATCCTTAGGTCTAGCCTTAGTGACAGGGGCTAGGAGCTATCACTGGTTTATCATTCCTTTAGCTGTTGTCTCTTTCTACCTGTCCTTTCAAGCCGACAGTGTGCCGCAAAGCCACCTCTGGGAAAGTATGTTCAATGAGTATGCCTATTTTTACCAGGTGGGGATCACGGCAGTTCTTCTGGCCGGAGCACTCTGGCGCGGCAAACGCGTGAACTCGCATGATTGACCTCTCACATTCGCTGTCGCCGCGAAAAGTTGCTGCGCTGCTTCTCCTAGTAGGCGTAACGATCTTGCTTACGGGTTGCTGGAGCGCGCAAGAAATTGAAGACCTAGCCTTTGTCATGGCCATGGGCGTAGACACCGACCCAAGCGGAGTGCGCATTACTTACCAGCTGGCCCTTCCCGCGCCTGGGGGTCAGGCAAGCGGCGGGCAAGCAGGCGGGCAGAACCCGGTGTGGGTAACAAGCCTTTCGGCCCCCAGCGTTGCGGAGGCCATGCTGCGGCTTCCCGTTATCCTCAGCAAAGTGCCCTTCACAGGCCACACTCTAGTGGTTGTCATGGGAGAGGAGTATGCGCGCGAGGGCATCGGGGAGCTTTTAGAATACCTCGCGCGCGACCGACAAACCCGCGACCGCATACGCCTAACCGTAGCCTTCGGCAAGGCAGAGGATGTCTTAAGAGTTGAGCCGCGAGTGGAGGCTATGCCTGCGGAGTATCTGTTTAACTTGCTGCGGCGGGGAGAGGAAACCGGCACAATTCCCCCCGCTGATCTTCTGGGCGTACGCATTGCCTTTGCCAATCAAGCTCGTCTCCAGATTATGCTTCCCGCTATACAACCCGCACCAGACACTGCTAACGGCAAAGGCACGCAAACAGAAGCAGGGGACGCACCCCCTGCCTCTGCTATCGAACTGAAGGGAACAGCAGTTTTCCGCGGCGACAAACTGGCAGGATTCCTTGACCAACGGGAAAGCCGCGGCGTGGCATGGTTAACGGCGAACCTGCGCATGGCGACAGTGTCCATTCCGAGGGAAGAAGGGCATATCGTCCAGCTCGCAAACTATTCGTCCGCCAGATTCAAGGCGCGTAAGGAGAATGGTGGATATCGCCTGCACGCACGCGTAAGCCAAGACGGCAACCTCACCGCGTGGCCGCATCCCGAGGCAGGCATCACTCATGCCCTTCTCAAGCAAATAGAAGAGGATTTGGCAGAAGTCGTAGCCGACGAAATTCGCAGTGCGCTAGACGCACTGCAACATGAGTTTAACGCCGACATTGTCGGGCTAGGCGAGCAAATGCGCCGCCTGCGGCCTGAGTATATGGCCACGCTCGATTGGCACAAAGCTTTCCCGGCACTAATAGTTGAGATCGAGGTAGTGGCTGCCTTTCGCCGCATTGGACTCACCCTCAGATAAGGCTATTCTTCCGGCTCGAATTGATCTTTGCCTACGCCGCACAGCGGACATACCCAATCGTCATGAATGTCCTCAAAGGCTGTACCCGGGGCAATGCCGCTTTCGGGGTCTCCTTCACTGGGGTCATAGACATAGTTACATACTACGCACACCCATCTCACTGTTCACACCTCCTTCCCTTAGGCCAAATATACCATCTCGCAAACCTTGGCTCAAGCAAATGCTTGCCTCACCGCAGGAGAAGTGCTACATTGACTGTGAATGAGGGAGGGTCCGGTATGCGCGTCATCGCACTACAAGGCAGTCCGCGGCGGGACGGACATACCGCGGTGTTACTTGAGTCTTTTTTGTCCCCCCTGCGCGCAACGCATGCGGTCAAGCGCGTTGATGTCTGCTATCAACATATACTCCCCTGTCGCTCATGCTATGCCTGCCAAAACAACAGTGCCTGCGTTACAGATGATGATATGGCCTACATCTACCCACATCTCGCTTTCGACGACGTAGTAGTTGTAGCGTCGCCGATATACTTTTATGGCGTAACCGCGCAGCTAAAGGCGGTTATAGACCGCTGCCAACACTTTTGGACTAATCCCAACCAGCGGAAGACCTCCCGCGTAGGCGTGTTACTGCTTACTGCCGGTGCGCCAGACAGCACAGGCATAGGAGTAAGCACCACTACCGCTGCAGTGCGCATATTTATGGCATGTATCGGAGCACCACTTACCTACGTTTTTGCGGCTACCCATACTGATGCCGTCCCGGCGCGCCAGCAAAGCGAAGTGCTAGAAGCTGCGGCAGCGGTAGCACAGCAGTTAGCGGATGCCGCCAAGGGGCTGTAGGAAACGGAGGAATTGACTTCGTGCATGATATGACTACACAGGTGCTGTCCGAACTTCTGTCAGGCCAAACGCGCTCCGGCCAAGACATCGCTACAAGGCTCGGCATCTCTCGCGCCGCGGTATGGAAGCACGTCACGACACTCCGTACACTCGGTTACGAGATTAGCTCGCGTACGGGCGCGGGCTACACGCTGACGCTTTGCCCCGACCACCCTCACGCCGTGCTGGTGCACCAATACTATTCCCCGGTTACGTTAGGTAAGACCATCATCTACTTGCCCGAGTGCGGCTCAACAAACTCCGAGCTCCGCCTTAGGGCGGAAGCAGGCGCGCCGGCGGGGTTAGTTATCGCTACTGACGAACAGCACGCGGGCCGGGGTAGACGCGGCCGCACTTGGACCGCAGCGCGCGGAACTGCGCTCTTGTTTTCCGTACTTTTGCGTCCGCAAGTGCCGCCCGGTGAACTTGCCGGGCTTACGCTTTTGGCTGGCGTAGCGGTGGCGGAAGCGCTTAAAGCTTTGGGCGTAAGTGCGACCCTTAAATGGCCTAACGACGTGCACATTGCGGGGAAGAAGGTGTGCGGTATCCTCGCTGAGCTCTGCGGCGAACTTGACTACACGAACTATGTGATCCTGGGTATTGGGGTCAATGTCTGGGATCACCCTCAGGGCGGCGACTACATAAGCACGTCGCTTGCTGCCGAAGGCCTGCACATGAGCCGGGCCAATGTACTGGCCGCGATTCTCACCTCACTCGAGGTCAATATCGGCTTGTTCACCGCCGGGCAGCAAGCAATTTGCCTTGAGAAGTGGCGACAGCTCAGCACCACGCTGGGGCGCAGGGTGAGTGTCCACACTGCGACCGCAACTTATACCGGCTTGGCGCGAGATATTACACCTCTGGGCGCGCTAGTCGTGGCGCTAGACGACGGGCTAGATAAAGTCTTTGCCACAGGCGACGTAACCCTGAGAGGAGCCGGAGCATGAGCGTGCAACTTCCGCATATTCTGGTTCTAGCAACAGGGGGGACAATCGCCGGTCGCGGTGACTCCCCGCTGCAAACCATAGGCTATCGAGCAGGCCAATTTACTGTCGGTGAAATGCTAGGCGAGCTACCCGACATTTCCGCCTCGGTTCGCGTCTCGGGTGAGCAATTCGTCAACCTCCCGAGCTCCGCACTTACGCCTATAGACTGGCTTAAACTAGCGCAACGCATCAACATCCTGTTGAGTGACAGCGATATCGACGGGATAGTCGTCACTCACGGCACAGACACGCTGGAGGAAACCGCATACTTTCTCCACTTGGTGGTGAGAAGTAACAAACCCGTGGTTCTGGTAGGTGCTATGCGCCCTGCCACCGCCTTGAGCACCGACGGGCCTATGAACCTCATCAACGCGATTAGGGTAGCGGCGTCTGCAGATGCTCAAGGGTTAGGTGCGCTAGTGGTGATGAACGACGAAATTTTCTCTGCGCGCGACGTAACCAAGACCAGCGCCACCCGCTTAGACGCATTTCGCTCCCCTGACTTTGGCGCGCTAGGCAGCATTGATAACGGTCAGGTAGGCATCTACCGCCGTCTGCTGCGTAAGCACACTCTCGGTACGGTTTTTCACATCAGTGAATTGGCTAAGCTGCCACGGGTGGACATCGTGGTGGGCTATGTAGGCGCAGACGCTGTGTTGGTAAAGGCTGTGCTCGCGGCCGGTGCGCAGGGCATAGTACTGGCGGGGACGGGAGCAGGCCATATTTCTCCCTCGGGAGACAAAACTCTGCATGCCGCTAAGCAACGGGGCACTATCGTCGTGCGCTCTAGCCGCACAGGCGGTGGTCGCATCCTGCCGTCCCCCCCTGATGACTTTATCGCCTGCGACAACCTCTCACCCCAGAAAGCAAGGATCCTGCTGATGCTAGCGCTGACTGTAACTCGGGATACAGCCGAGATTCAGCGCATGTTTGGCGAATATTAGAAAAGAGGACTTCACGCGCGGTGAAGTCCTCTCCTTAATTGACGGCCGATAAGCAGCGCCAGCACTGCCTTAACTAGGTCGAGACCGATAAAAGGAACCGCCGCTACCCTAATTGCCCACCAGAAGTCTACTGGCCTGCCCATGTAAAACCGCACAATCCCCCACAAGTACGGCAGTCCTACGGCGTAGAGAGCCAAAAGACCCGCGACTATAGCTAGGGCACCGCCCAACGGCGTGTCAATATCGAATCGACCTGCGACGAAAGCAGCTGCGATGAAGCCAAGGATAAATCCAAATGTCGGTTGCAGCACATACACCAAACCTCCGTATGGAGGACGGGCAAAAACCGGTACGCCCAGGAGCCCGAGCAGCATGTACACAGCTAGGCTCATCGCACCGAGCTTCCCCCCTAAGGCAAAGGCGGCCAAAAAGGCCATAAACGGCACCAGCGAGAAGGGCACCATGGCCTCGCCGCCAAACCTAAGCACTAATGTGGCCGCAACATGCAGTGCCGCAAAAACACCTACCCTAGTAATCTCTTGCGCGCTAAATTTCAAGCCCACACACCTCCCTGCCCGCGTATGATAGCGGATGCAGGGAAGTTTGTCAACCCATTGTGGTATATAGGTTTACATCACCCGCTCCGCCACGGTGAGTTAGCGGCGTACTCTGGCTCTCTGCCTTCCAACACAAGCCGAATATCGCGCGCGGCCATGCCCGCTACCCGCGCCAAACACTCCGTAGTAGAGCCGCCCATGTGCGGCGTAAAGAGAACATTAGGCAGGCTCAAGAATGGGCTGTTAGCCGGTAAGGGTTCCTGCTCAAATACGTCGAGCGCGGCACCCGCAATCCACCCCTCTTGCAGTGCCTGTAACAGGTCATCCTGCACCACCAGCGCCCCCCTGGCGGTATTGACGAGGAGCGCGTCCTTGCGCATTAGCGACAAAAGCCTTCTCCCCACCAGCCCCATAGTATCCGGGACTAAGGCCAAGTGAAGACTAACTATGTCGGCCGTGCCAAACAACTCCTCCAGCGGAACCGGTCGCGCTCCTCTCACCACACTGGTCTGTGTGGAGCGGCTCCAAAACACTACTTCCATACCCAAAGCGGTGGCAATACCGGCTAGTGTTTGACCGATATTGCCGTACCCGACGATTCCAAGCCGCTTGCCCTTAAGCTCAGTGCCGAGTGCACGACCTTGCTCCCACCGCCCCTGCCTAACTAAGCAGTCAGCCTGCGAGATCCTGCGTCGAAAAGAGATGACCAGACCAAGCGCAAGCTCCGCGACCGATTGAGCGTTGGCTCCGGGCGTATTGGTAACATAAATGCCGCCCTCCGTGGCCGCTTTTACGTCAACTTGGTCTACTCCCGCGCCGTGCAGCGCGATGATCTTAAGCTGCGAACAGCGTCCAATCAGCTCATACGGAATGACGCCGGTGCGTACTAGTAGGCCGTCAGCTCGGGCAATAGACTGCCAGCAGCGTTCCCGAGCACTAAGCGACAGATCGCCAAAGGCCAAAGGGACCACTTCTAGCTCGGCAGTTGCCGAGAGCTCACCCGCCACCGCGCTCATGTTTACCGGCATCTCTTGCGTGGCCGTGACCACGACGCGTTTTTTCTCTCTACTCACACCAATCCCCCCTCTGTTGTGCCGTACATAGAAGTTCAACGCCGGCATTGCCGCTCCTGCAGCGTTTTCATTGACTCCAGAGAGCGTCTGCGTCTATACTGTGTCGTTAGCCCTAGACCACAAACAAAAGGAGCCTAAGAATTGTGAAGCGTAACATAGCCATAATTGCCCATGTAGACCACGGCAAGACCACCCTAGTTGACGCTATGCTCAAGCAGAGCCATATTTTCCATGCCAAAGAGCATGTGCAAGAGCGAGTCATGGACTCACTTGACCTTGAGCGCGAGCGCGGGATTACCATTATGGCCAAAAACACAGGCGTGTACTATGGCGACGTTAAGATTAACATTGTCGACACCCCCGGGCATGCCGATTTTGGCGGCGAAGTGGAGCGGTCGCTAAGCACCGTGGACGGCGTATTGTTGCTGGTAGATGCAGCCGAAGGTCCGCTGGCGCAAACGAAGTACGTGTTGCGGAAAGCTTTAGAGCAGAATCTCCGGGCGATAGTAGTAATCAACAAAATCGACCGCCCAGATGCGCAAGCCTTAGTGGTGCTGGATAAATGCCTTGACCTGTTTATTGAGCTTGGCGCCACGGATGAACAACTAGATTTCCCCGTGTTATTTGCGTCCGCGCGCGCCGGCATAGCGAAGTACCGCCTAGAGGATGAGGGCGAGGACCTCACTCCCTTGTTTGAGACTATCCTAAGTAAGATTCCCGCGCCATCGGGCGACAAAGACGCGCCCCTGCAGATGCTGGTGACGACGCTGGACTGGGATGATTACCTTGGCAGAATAGCGATCGGCAGAATCACTAACGGCAGGGTCAACACAGGTCAGACCGTGGCTGTAGTTACCCCAGACCGCGGCGTGCTGTCCGCTAAGGTGGCCAAACTCTACCAGTACGTGGGTCTTAAGCGTAGTGAACACACGTCAGCGGAAGCGGGCGATATCGTGGCAGTGGCGGGAATGACCGACATCAGCCTTGGCGAAACCATAGCGGACATCGAGCATCCGCAGGCACTGCCATTCGTGCCGGTAGACGAACCAACCGTGACCATGGATTTTATGATTAATGACAGCCCCTTTGCTGGACGTGAAGGGCAATTCGTAACCTCAAGGCACCTCAGGGAGCGCCTGATGCGTGAGGGCTATACTAATGTAAGCATGCGCATTGAGAGCGGGCCAACCCCTGACGTTTTCCATGTTTCCGGGCGCGGGGAGCTGCACTTGGCCATCCTTATCGAAACCATGCGGCGACAGGGCTATGAGTTTGCGGTATCGCGACCTAAAGTTATCTTACGGCAGGGTGAACAAGGTCTAGAGGAGCCTATGGAGCTCCTAACGATTGATGTGCCCCAGCAGTATATGGGCACTGTGATGGAAAAACTCGGTGCGAGAAAAGGCATCCTGACTAACATGGAGCACACTGCCACCGGCTCAGTACGCTTGGAGTTTGGGATTTCCTCACGTGCTTTGCTTGGCTTTCGCTCTGAGCTCCTCACCGAAACGCGTGGCTATGGCGTTATGAACACGCTGTTTAGCGGCTATGGCCCCTATCGCGGCGACCTGCCGGGGCGTCCGAGCGGCGTGCTCGTGGCCTGGGAAGAAGGCGAAGCGACCGCTTACGGGCTGCAAAACGCCGAGGAGCGCGGACATCTCTTTATTGGACCTCAATGCCACGTCTACGAGGGCATGGTAATCGGCGAGTCAGCTCGTCCGAGCGACCTAGATGTGAACGTGTGTAAGCGCAAACACCTCACTAACATTCGAGCGAGTGGTACAGACGATGCGATTCGGCTAGAACCGCCACGCGACATGAGTTTAGATCAAGCACTCGAATACATCTCCGACGACGAGTTGGTCGAAGTAACCCCAAAGAGCATTCGCCTGCGTAAGCGCATCCTAAATCGCCAAGATCGCATGCGCCAGCTGAAGAAGCAGCAAGAATTAAGCTAAACTTATTGACGC
>QLUB01000072.1 GCA_018725205.1 candidate division NPL-UPA2 bacterium | reverse complement strand
GGGTTTGGTGAAATTAGCAGCTTGATTTCTTGTTTTTATTTGATGTTTTTGAGGTGTAAGATACTATAGCAGTGATGCGATAAATGCACGGCGCAGTTGGGGGGATATAATGGACACAGGTGTTGATATTTTGGGCTTTAAGATTGCGCCGGTAACCATGGCGCAAGCAGTAGAGCGGGCGCTTCAATTGATAGCTCTCCGTCGCGGGCAGATTGTGACGGCTAACGCCGAGATTCTCTATACGGCAGCGACGGACGAAAGCCTAGGCAAAGTGGTCCAAGCGGGAGAGCTGGTGATCGCCGACGGCATGGGCGTAGTGTGGGGGGCGCGCTTCACCGGGCAAAAGCTGCCGGAGCGGGTAAGTGGCTATGATTTACTGCACGCCTTGTGCCAAAGCGCGTCGGAGCGCGGGCTTAGTGTTTACTTGCTGGGGGGGGAGCCTAGTGTGGCAGAAGCTGCGGCGGCGCGCCTTAAGGAACTTTATCCTAGGCTCACTGTTGCGGGCACTCACCACGGCTACTTCGCGGAAACAGAGAGCGACGCCCGCCTGTCGGCGATTCGCGAGGCGCAGCCAAACTTTTTGTTTGTCGCGCTAGGGTTACGAGGTGAGCGCTGGATCTACGACCGTAAAGCGTTGCTCGCTTGCCCGGCTATGCAGGTAGGGGGCAGTTTTGATATACTCGCAGGCAGGGCGGTGCGCGCGCCGCGCTGGATGCAGCGGAGCGGCCTGGAATGGGCCTATAGGCTATTTAAAGAACCTAAGCGTCTAAAACGCATTTGGGCCTTGCCGCTCTTTATGTGGAAGGTAGTTACGAGGAGCGTGATGGCGTGAACACCATTCTATTGCGGGAAAAGGCGCAGCTCATGCGAAAGCTGATCATGCAGAGTATCGCCGAAGCCGGTTCAGGGCATCCGGGCGGCTCTTTGTCTTTAGCCGAAATTATGAGCTATCTTTATTTCTTTCAGGCTAAATTGCACGAAACCGACCCCCTCTGTCCTGAGCGCGATCGTATTATTTTGAGCAAGGGCCATGCCGCGCCAGTGCTTTATGCGGCCTTAGCCGCCAAGGGATATATCAGCGAAGCAGAAACCCTCACACTACGGAAATTAGGCTCGCGTCTGCAAGGACACCCCGATATGCGCAAGCTCCCCGGGGTAGAAATGTCGACGGGCTCACTGGGGCAGGGCTTATCGGTAGCCAATGGGCTAGCCATGGGCTTGCGTTTGCAGGGAAAGCCGAACAAAGTCTATGCCATACTCGGCGATGGGGAACTCCAAGAGGGCCAAGTGTGGGAGGCCGCCATGACGGCGGCACACTACAAGCTCACTAACCTGACCGCCATTGTCGACTATAACGGATTGCAGATCGACGGGCACACCTCGGCGGTTAAACGCGTGGAGCCTTTAGCCGACAAATGGCAGAGCTTTGGCTGGCAGACGGTCACCGTGGAGGGACATTCGTTTACCGACCTCTACCGCGGGTTCCACACTGAGCGCGACGGTTCGCCGCTCGTAGTTATCGCCCGCACGGTGAAAGGCAAGGGCGTGGACTATATGGAAAACGTGGCAGATTGGCATGGCAAAGCGCCGAGCAGAGAACAGGCGCGCCAGTACGCCGAGATGTTAGGAGTGAGCAAAGATGCAGGCTAAACTTGAAGCAACGCGCGACGCCTATGGACGCGCCCTCCTTACACTCGGAGAAACACGCCCGGATGTGGTGGTGCTCGATGCTGACCTCTCTAAGTCCACCAAGACGGCGGGCTTTGCCGCCAAATACCCAGAGCGCTTTTTTAACATTGGTATTGCGGAGGCCGACCTGATGGGCACGGCGTGCGGCTTGGCTTTGGCTGGATTTAAGCCGTTTGCCAGCACCTTCGCCATTTTTGCCACGGGGCGGGCGTACGACCAAGTGCGCAACAGCGTAACGTATCCTCGGCTGCCGGTAGTAATCGCAGCTACTCATGCCGGACTAACTGTAGGGCCTGACGGCGGTTCGCACCAATCCATTGAGGACATTGCGCTGATGCGGGTGCTGCCGGGGATGCAAGTTTGGGTGCCCGCGGACGGAGAAGAAGCCTACCAGATGATTTTGGCGGCAGCTACAGTAGAGTCAGGACCAGTGTATGTGCGTTTAGGACGCCAGCCCGTGCCGCGCGTTTCTCCGGAGGGCTATGCCTTTGTGCCTGGCACAGCCTGTGTGCTTGGGGAAGCCGCCCCCGTGGCAATAATCGCTTGCGGCGTGATGGTAGACGCTTCGCTGCAGGCAGCTCGGCTGTTGCAGGAGCAAGGCATTCGCTCTCAAGTCATAAACATAAGCAGCATAAAGCCACTGGACAAAAGCTTACTCGCGTCAGTGGCAGGGAGAAGCGAACTAATTGTTACTGTGGAAGAGCATTTGGTGGCGGGGGGGCTGGGTAGCGCATGCGCGGAGGCTCTTGCCGCCAACAAAGCCCGCCCCCCGCACTTAATGATCGGCGTCGACGATCGCTTCGGACAATCCGGCGAACCGCAGGAGCTCCTCGCGGCTTACGGCCTCACCCCGGAACGCATCGCCTCGCGCATTGCGCAGACTTTAGCACAATGAGAGTGTACTTCACCTAGTTTCGGTTAGCCTCTAATAGCACCGGCAGAATCATGGGACGACGCCGGGTTTTTTCGTAGAGAAAATTAGCGAGCGGCTCACGGATGGCGTTGCGCAAAGCGACCCAATCCGTGTGATCTTGCAGTGCCTTGTGTAGCGCTACGCTGACGTTTAGCTCAGCCTGACTCAGCAGGCCTTCTGATTCCTTAACATAAACAAACCCACGCGAGATAATGTCCGGTCCCGCAATAACTCTGCGTGCACTACGGTCTATTGTGGCTGCCACCACCATAACCCCGTCTGCGGCTAGCTGTTGGCGGTCACGCAAGACCACATTGCCTACATCACCCACGCCGATGCCATCTACCAGCACAGAACCCGCAGTAACGCTGCCGACTACGCGCGCGGAATCCGGCGTGAACTCCACCACCTGGCCGTTCTCTACACTGAGGACGGCCGATGCGTCGTAGCCCATCAGTTGGGCTAGGTCACTAAAGGCCGCCTGATGCCGGTATTCGCCATGACATGGCACCATAAACTTTGGCCGCGTCATATTGATAAGGATCTTTAGTTCTTCCCGGCTGGCGTGCCCGGAGACATGCACGTCAGCAATGCCTTGGTAAATGACGCGCGCTCCGGCTTTGGACAGACTGTCGATTACTTTGCTCACGAGTTTTTCGTTGCCGGGTACGGGCGTTGACGAGAATATAACGGTGTCGCCCGGCACGATGTTAATGCGGGGATGCGAGCCAGCGGCCATGCGGGTCAGCCCCGACAAAGGCTCCCCTTGGCTGCCGGTGGAAACAATCACGATACGGTCGGCTGCAAGCTTATCTAGTTCCTCAATCTCCACGTAGGCGGAATCAGGGTAGGTCAAGTATCCCAGCTCGGTGGCTACTTCTACGTTTTTGATCATGCTGCGTCCGACAACGGCGACCTTGCGCCTAAAGCGCACGGCCGTATCGAAAACCTGCTGAATGCGGTGGATGTTGCTGGCAAAAGACGCCACAATCAGTCTGCCCTTAGCTTTACCAAATATGTCCTCGAACACTTTGCCTACATCGCGCTCGGACTTTGTGTAGCCGGGGCGGTGAGCATTTGTTGAGTCTGACAGCATGCCTAGGACACCCTCATTACCGAGTCGTGTCAGCGTGAAGTAGTCGGTCACTTTGCCGTCCACAGGCGTCTGGTCGAGCTTAAAATCGCCGGTATGCAGGATCGTCCCTACCGGTGTTTTAATGGCGAGCCCTATACTATCTGGAATACTGTGGTTTACGTGGAAACACGTAAGCTGAAAGCTGCCGATTTTTACTTCCTCACCCGCCTTGACCTCCTTCAGCACGGCACTAACGTTGTGCTCGTCAAGTTTTATTTTCAGCAGGCCAATGGTCAGACGGGTGCCGTACACGGGCACAGGGAGCTGTTTTAAGACATAGGGAAGAGCTCCGATGTGGTCCTCGTGACCGTGGGTGAGGAAAATAGCTTTTACCTTAGCTTGGTTTTCCAAGAGGTAAGTGATGTTAGGGATAACGTAGTCGACCCCAAACATTTCGTCTTCGGGGAACTTCAGGCCAGCATCGACGACCACGATTTCATCGCGGTACTGATAGACAAACATGTTCTTGCCTATCTCACCCATACCACCCAGGGGAACTAAGAGTAATTTATCGGACACAGCTTGAACCAACCTTTCTCGGGAATTGCCGTCAATTTATAGCGCGAAAAAACAGGAATTAAGGAGAGATTTGTCGAAGGCAACACGGTACAGCTTGGTTACACGAAAGGAAAGAGAGAATGCTCGAATTTCGCAAGGTCACTAAGGCCTATCCCAATGGGCCGATAGCGCTTAACGACGTCACCCTGAGCGTTTCACAGGGCGAGTTTGTGTTCGTAGTTGGGCAGAGCGGCGCGGGGAAAACCACATTAACTAAGCTCCTGCTGCGGGAAGAAAAGCCGACGCAGGGCCAGATTATCCTCAACGGCCGTGACATCACCAAAATGAGAGCCGGCGAGATCCCCTACCTTAGACGGTCGATCGGGGTTGTGTTCCAAGACTTTCGCCTCATGCCTAACTGGACGGTGGAAGAAAACGTCGCTTTCGCCATGGTGGTCGTCGAGGCCTCGCCGCGGCTGATTCACAGACGCGTGGCCAAGGTGCTTGAGCTGGTTGGGTTGGCACGCAAGGCCAAGCAGCTGCCGGGCAAGCTGTCGGGCGGGGAACAACAGCGGGTAGCTCTCGCGCGAGCAATAGCAAACCAGCCGGCCTTTGTTATCGCCGACGAACCTACAGGGAATTTGGACCCCGAAACTGCCTGGGGTATAGTCAAACTACTCCTTGAGATAAACGCCGCTGGTACAACTATGCTAATGGTAACTCATGCAAAGCAAATTGTCGACTCCTTACGCAAACGAGTTGTGGCCTTAGAGGGCGGTTGTGTAGTACGTGACGAGGAGCGCGGTGTTTACCATGGTTAAACCCCGCACCTTTGGCTATTTCTTTCAATCTGCGGGCAGCAGCCTCGTGCGTAATAGCTGGATGACGCTTGCCTCTATCGGTACGGTGGCGGTCGCATTGCTGGTGCTTGGCGTCTTTATGCTGTTGGCGGTAAACGTTGGCGCTATGGCCGCACAGGTAGAAGAGCAAGTGGAATTAACGGCGTACCTAGCCGACCTGAACAATCAACAGCGGGCGCAGCTTGAGGCGGAGCTTAAGGCCATCCCGGGTGTAGCTTTGGTCACTTTTGTCTCGCGTGAGGAAGCGTGGCAAAGGCTACTGGAGTGGTATGGCGATGACCGCGGCTTCCTTGCGGGGTGGGAGGACGATAATCCGCTGCGCGAAGCCTTTGCCTTACGCGCTGACTCAGCTTTCCGCGTGGGTGAAATTGCCGCAGCGGTAGCGAGACTGAGAGGCGTAGAGGAAGTGATTCACGGACGCGAGATTGTGGAGCAGCTTCTCGCCATCACCCGCGCGGTGCGGTTAGTAGGCATAGGTTTGATGGCAGGGCTAGCGCTCGCGTCTACGTTTATAATTGCCAACACTATCCGGATAACCGTTTTCGCCCGACGCCGGGAGATCAGCATCATGCGTTATGTCGGCGCTACAGCTTGGTTTGTGCGCTGGCCCTTTATCATTGAGGGACTAGTCCTAGGCCTAATTGGCGCGGTGGTGGCTTCCTCGGTACTGGCCTGGGGGTACTACTTTGCTGTGCGGTCTTTGGCCGCAGCCATCCCCTTCTGGCCCTTTGTCGCTCCTTGGCCGCTCTTGCAGCGCTTAGCGCTGGCGCTGCTTGCGCTTGGCGCGCTGATCGGTGTGGTTGGCAGCGGGATGTCGGTGCGACGCTACTTGGACGTATAGGAGGCGGGGAAATGTTAAGGCGAATTTTAGCTGTGTTGTCGGTAGCGCTTTTGCTCCTGCCGCTGGGCGTCGAAGCTAACACCGACCTTGAAGCCAGGCAGCGTGAACGCCGTCAAGTGCAGCAGCGTATGCAAGAAGCTGAACGGCGGGCCGCAGCAGCCGACCAGCAGGCGCGCAGCGTCCTGACTGAGCTGCAGACGATAGAGCGAAACATTGACCGCACCACGCAAGAAATACGTACCTTAGAGAGCAGGCTGCGTACGGCGGAAAGTGAACTCCGGCGACTGACGCGGGAACTTGACGACGCCTCACAGCGTCTGACTAGGCGCAACAAACAGCTTGGCATGCGACTGCGCGTCCTATATGAGCGCGGTGCGGTGAGTTACCTCGAAGTGCTATTTCAAGCCCGGAGTTTCGCCGACTTTATTAGCCGCTTTAGTCTGCTGCGGATGGTGATAAATCAGGATATCGTAATTTATCACGCAGTGCAAGAGGAACGGGCGGTAGTTGCTGAACGCAGAGAGGAGGCTGTGGAGAGGCGCACGGAGATCGCGTCCTTGCGTGAGCAGAAGCGGGTGCAGCAAACTAGTCTCCAAAGTCGAGCCGCCAGTCGGACAACACTCCTTAACAACTTGAATCAAGACAAACAGGCCGCAGTTCAGGCGTACAACGAGCTTAATCGCCTAGCGGAAGAACTAGACCGCGTCATTCGGGAGCTCGAGGCGCGAAACCGCGGTGTGGGCACAGGCACTTTTACGTGGCCCGTCCCCGGGAACACGCGCATTACCTCCCCCTTTGGCTGGCGGACGCATCCCATTTTCCGCACGCGGGAGTTTCACAGCGGCATTGACATTGGGGCACCGAGCGGTCGGAACATCGTGGCCTCTGACGGCGGGACGGTGCTGTGGGCTGATTGGCTGGGGGGTTACGGCAGGACGGTGATTATCAGCCACGGGGCTTTTTCCTCTCTTTACGCGCATGCCAGCACTTTACTGGTGGAGGAAGGAGATAGAGTCATCAAGGGTCAGGTTATCGCGCGCATTGGGAGCACTGGGCACAGTACAGGGCCCCACCTGCACTTTGAGGTGCGCAACCAAGCCGGAACGCGACTTAACCCGAGCGACCACGTGCGGCCCTAGGTGGTTGGTGTGGTCTACCTCCCGGCAGTGTATAATAGGCTAGACGGGAGGTGTCGCCTTTGTTGCCGCTCGACGCTTTAGGTTTGGCCTATTTACGCTCCTTGCCGCAGTTCTTAGTTACGCCCCTCTTCTATGTGGTGATCGCCCTGATTGTCTCGCAATACATGCGGAGTGCTTCGCTTGAGCGCAAGCTATGGGGCCGGCCGCGGCTGCCGGTATGGAAACTGCTCGTGTTGTCTTTGGTGTACGGCGTCGTGGGGGGGTTACTTGGCAGCCTGCTCTTGCTGGGAGTGGGCGTAGCACTGTCGGGCGGTTGGATGCTGTATGTGTGGATGGTGGCGTTGGCCCTAGCTTTTGTCTCGCCGAGGTTGATGTGTTTTGCCTATGCCGGAGGGATTGTGGCCATCAGTTCACTGGTCCTAGGCTGGCCAGTGCTTGATATTCCTGCGTTGCTTGCCTTAGTAGCACTTTTGCACGCAGTTGAGAGCGTGTTAATGTACCTTAGCGGGCATATTGGCGCTGTGCCTGTGAGTATTAAAAACGCATTAGGGGAGATAGTGGGCGGATTTAGCTTACAAAAATTCTGGCCTGTCCCCCTCTTGGCACTCGCTGTGATCCCCGGCCAAGTACCGCCCGGGGTAGAGACTATCCCTATGCCCGAGTGGTGGCCGCTTATTTTGCCCGCTAATATTACGGCTGCGTACAGCCTGTGGATGATTCCGGTGGTGGCGGGGCTTGGCTATGGGGAATTGGCAATCACAACTACGCCTAGGCAGCGCGCCCGCCAGTCGGCGGGTAAGCTTGCCTTGTTTAGCTTGACACTGTTTTTGCTGGCTTGGCTATCAACGCGCATGGACGCTTTTCTTTATGTCGGCGCGATTTTTGCGCCGCTCGGCCACGAGTTGTTGGTTTGGACGACCAATCGGCGGGAGATGCAAGGTAAGCCCCTGCACGGGGGAACTGCAGCGGGGCTGCAAATGCTTGACGTCTTGCCTAGCTCGCCTGCCGCACGCGCCGGGTTTAGCCAAGGCGACGTTGTGCTTGTTGCAGACGGCACATCCATAGCCACTCCCGGGCAACTCGATTTGGTGCTTAGGGCGAGCGACCGCATGGTGCGGGTCGAAACCACGCGCGGGACGCGCTATTTGCCCTCCGGGATAGGGTTTAAGGAAACCGGGCTTATTCCCGTGCCTACTGCCGAGACACAAATGTATCTGGAGTCCCGCTTCGCGAGCCCCTTAGACTATCTGGCGCGGCTCTGGCGTAGATGAGTGATGTTTAAGCTGCAATCTGAGTTTCGCCCCACGGGAGACCAGCCCGAGGCCATTGCTGCTCTCAGCACTAGCATTGCGGCGGGTGACCGAGAGCAGACCTTGCTCGGTGTAACCGGCTCCGGCAAAACATTTACCGTCGCTAACGTGATAGCGGAGGTAAAGAAACCCACACTGGTGCTGGCCCACAACAAAACCCTAGCGGCTCAGCTGTGCGGGGAGTTTAGGCAGTTTTTCCCCGAAAACGCGGTAGAGTATTTTGTGAGCTATTATGACTACTACCAACCGGAGGCGTATATTCCCCGTACCGATACGTACATAGAGAAGGATGCCCAAATAAACGAAGAGATAGACAAGCTGCGTCACTCCGCTACGACCGCGCTGCTTGAGCGTCAGGATGTCATTATTGTGGCCAGCGTTTCCTGCATCTATGGTCTTGGCAACCCGCAGGAATACGCGGAGAACTCACTTTCGCTGCGGGTAGGCATGCTCCGCGAACGCGACGAGGTGCTGCGCCGCCTAGTACAGATGCAGTACAACAGAAACGACATCGCCTTTGAGCGGGGTACATTCCGCGTGCGGGGGGACAGTCTTGAGATTATTCCGGTGAATGAATCTGACCAGGCGCTGCGCATCGAATTTTTCGGGAACGAAATAGAACGCATCACGGAGATAGATACGCTAACGGGGGAAGTCAGGGGCCGGCGGCATCACGCCGCCATCTTTCCCGCCTCCCACTTTGTGACGGGCCGGGACAAACTACACGCGGCGATTCTACGCATTGAAGCCGAGCTGACGGAGCGGCTGGCGGAGCTGCGCACGCGGGACAAGCTGCTGGAAGCACAACGCCTTGAGCAGCGCTGCCGCTATGACCTCGAAATGATGCGGGAAGTTGGCTTCTGCTCCGGGATTGAGAACTATTCGCGTCACCTTGAGGGGAGGGAGGCAGGTACGTCGCCTTACACCTTGCTTGACTACTTCCCGAAGGATTTCTTACTTGTTGTGGACGAATCCCACGTCACCATTCCCCAAGTGCGAGGCATGTACGCAGGCGATCGTTCCCGCAAGGAGACGTTAGTCGAACACGGCTTCCGTCTGCCTTCGGCCTTAGATAACCGTCCCCTGACGTTTGCCGAGTTTACCGCGCGCGTGCCCCAGATCCTTTATGTTTCGGCTACACCTGCCGCCTATGAACTGGCGCGCAGTGTGCGCGTGGTGGAGCAAGTTATTCGCCCCACGGGGCTCCTTGACCCCGAGATTGAAGTGAGGGCGACGCGCGGGCAGATAGATGATCTATATGGCGAGATTAGGGAGCGTGTGGCGGAGCATGACCGCGTACTAGTCACCACGCTGACTAAGCGCATGGCGGAGGACCTTACGGACTACTTCAAAGAAATGGGCATCAAAGTGCGCTACTTGCACTCGGACATTGAAACGCTCGAACGTATGGCTATCCTGCGCGACCTGCGCCTGGGCGAATTTGATGTTTTGGTCGGAATAAACCTTCTGCGCGAAGGGCTTGACTTGCCTG
>QLUB01000071.1 GCA_018725205.1 candidate division NPL-UPA2 bacterium | reverse complement strand
GCGGATTTCATCGCCTTGTCACGCTCGCTCAGGGACATCGGCTTCATTCCTCGGGGAGCCGAATAGCGCGCCTAGCAGGAAAGGGTACTACGGAAGGCTTTTCGAGCTCACAACCGTGTCTAGAATTGCGAAAAGGAGTGATCCCCGTGATGCAAGCAATACTCGCGAACAAACGGGTCCAGGCCGGCCTAGCGTTTATTGAAGCTGACCACGAACGCACCATCTCCGAGCAAAAGGAAATCGTCTTAATCGAAGCACCCACTTTTCACGAGGAGAAGCGGGCGAGAGATTACGCTAGGCGCTTGCGTGAGCTCGGGCTGCGGGATGTGCATATCGACGAACACGGCAACGCCCTTGGTCGACGGCCCGGCAGGGGGCAAGGGTCATGGCAGGGTCCGGTCATTCTGCTGGAGGCACATCTCGACACGGTGTTTCCCTTTGGCACCGATGTAAAGCCTGTGGAGCGCGAGGGCAAGATTTATGCACCGGGCATCTGTGATGATACCCGAGGCTTGGCGGCGAACCTATGCGTCATACGTGCCTTAGACTATGCTGGCATTGAGACAGTGGGGGACATTGTCTTTGCTGGCACCACCCGCGAAGAAGGCATGGGCGGGCTGGCCGGCATGCGGGGTTTGCTCCTGTCGCACCCCGAAATAGCGGCTAGTGTTTCTATTGACGGTGCGGGCGTCGATTCAATTGTTTATCAGGCCACGGGGATCAGGAATTTTGCCGTGACCTATATGGGCCCCGGCGGCCACGCTTACGGGGCATTTGGTCTGCCGAGCCCTGTTCATGCTGCGGCGCGGGCGGTGGCCTTGCTTAGCGATTTGCGACCGCCCATTTTGCCTAAAACTACTTTCACCGTCAGCCTGATTGAGGGCGGGCATCAGATTCATGCCATCGCGGAGCAGGCGAGCTTTAAGATAAATATGCGCTCGGATGACGGCGCCGAGCTAGACAAGTTCGAAGCGGAGGCGATTGCCGCCTTTGAACAGGGGGCGGCACTCGAGAACGCGCGTTGGGGGCGCAAGGCAGTTACAGTTACTTACGAAAAGATCCTCGATGCGCCGGCGGGGACGCAGCCCAGAGATGCGGCTATAGTGCAGCTGGCCTGGCAGGCGACCGAGGCGCTCGGCATCACGCCGCGGCTTGAAGCGGGCGGATGCACGAATACCAACATACCAGTGAGCATGGGAATTCCCGCCGTGACGCTTGGTCGGGGCGGGAAAGAGGGCGGTATACACAGCCTAGGCGAATGGTTTGACCCCACCGGGACTTACCGCTGCCCGCAAAAGTCGTTTCTCCTGCTTATTGCCCTAGCAGGCCTAGCCGGGGCAAAGCCGAGTTGCGAAGCAATGGCGGCGGCAGTCCCTGTGGCGACTGGCGTGCTGTCGGAATGGTAGTGGAAGTAGCAGCGGCGCAAAACACCGTCGCGACCAACCCCGAGATATGTGTTGCTGCCTTTGCGGGCGGGTTGCATGTTAAGGTAGCGCAAGCGACGTGCGACATCCCACTGCATAAAGCGAATGGGTATGCGCTAAAGACCCAGAGCCTTTCGTAATGCAACTCGATCGCCCTCGCAGCGCAGCAGTGAGGATATCTGTCCTTACCAACGAAACCAGACTTCCCGAACCATGTTTGTTGGTGGAAACCACTTCAAGTCCGAGGCTAGCCTCGCGCATGAGCTCGGAAAATCTTGCTTCTGCACCTTGCTTTGCGTTGTTTGGTCGTATATTATGGAGTTGTATTCCATAAATTACGAGAAAGGAGGGTGGATATGTACATTAGACGGCATATTGAGCCGGTAGTTACTCGTATTGCTGAGCGTAAGCCTGTGGTGGTACTGACTGGAGCCCGTCAGGTCGGCAAGTCGACTATGCTTAGGGAAGTTTATCGCGGAATCAACTACATTGCCCTGAACCGACCGTTGGTGCGCGACAGCGCTCGTGCTAACCCATCACTGTTTTTCGATACCTACAAGCCGCCCATTATCGTTGACGAAATACAGAAGGCGGCAGAGCTCTTCGACTTCATTAAAGATATCGTGGATGAGGACGCGGCCAAAGGGCAGTTTTACCTCACTGGTTCACAGAGTCTTAGGCTTATGAAGCACGTCAGCGACAGTTTGGCGGGGCGCGCGGGGGTCATTAAGCTCTTGGGTATGTCCATGCGTGAGTTGGCAGGCCTGACATATCGACTGCCTTTTATGCCGACAACTCAGCACATGGAGGCGGTAGGCAACGACGCTAATTTCGATTACGGAGACATAGTATCGCTCATTCACAAGGGCGGATTTCCGGAACTGCATGCGACGCAAAGCGAGCACTATGCATGGGCTGATTTTCACAGTTCGTATCTGCAAACATACATCGAAAAGGACATCAGGGATGTGCTTAACATTCAGGATGAATCAGCCTTTATCAAGTTTGTCAGAGCTGCCGCCTCTCTTACCGGGACAACGCTTAACCTGACTACCATGGCGGAGATTTGCGGCAAGGATGTCAAAACGATACGCGCGTGGCTGTCGGCGCTGGAGTCTAGCGGACTTGTATGTCTGCTTGAGCCGTATCATAACAACCTAAATAAGCGCCTAGTCAAGACGCCGAAACTCTACTTCCTAGACACGGGTCTTGCCTGCTGGTTACTTGGGTGGAACACGCCGGAACAATTGGTGAATGGCGCGATGTGGGGGAGCATCTTCGAGACATTTGTGTTCACCGAAGTTCTTAAGAGCTATTACAATGACGGCGTTGCAAATCCGCCGCTCTATTATTACCGCGATACCGACAAGAACGAGATCGATTTGCTGATTGAGCACGGTGATACACTGCACCCTATCGAAATCAAAACCAGTAGCGACCCGACAAGGTCCATGGTCAAGGCCTTCCGTTGCTTGGATAACAACCCAAGCAAGCGGGTTGGCCCCGGCGCGATTATTTGCCTAGCTAAGGAGCGGCTGCCGTTGACCGACAGAGTATGGGTGCTGCCGGTTGGCATGGTATAACGAAGCAAAAGGGAAGCAAAAGGGACGGAGCCTTTTGCTTCCGAGAGGAGTAACCGCATGAAACGAGCCCTAATGCTTATCCTCTGCGTCGCCTTACTGGTAGGTTGCCGACAACCCCCACCCCCTCCAGCTTCCGAGGTAGAGCTTGTGCGCGCAGTAGCCGTTGTGGGGGGTAAAGAATACGTGCTCTACCCGGCGAGCACAGGAGGCATTCGCCTGCCGTCAATAGACGGCGAGGTTGTGTTTGAGTACAGCGGGCCTGTGGAGGTCGACGCCGACTCCAGCATAATCGCGGTTTCAGGCAGTACAGTTCGCACCATTCTTATCGGGTCAAGTCAGGTTGCCCAGAACCGAAGCAAAAGGGACGGAGCCTTTTGCTTCACGAAGGGGAGGCTGCATTGGAAATGATTCTGCAAAGCGTAATTGCGCTTGTTTCCGTCGTCACGTTAATCATGGTGATGCTGCTGCTAGGTAAGATCAACAACGACAGGGGCCGAGCGGAGCTGGTGGCGAAGCTTGATTTGCTGGACAAAAAGCTCGAAGGCACCGAGCGTTCCTTGCGGGATGACTTCGCGCGTAGCAGGGCAGAAGTAAGCGAAAACTTACGGCAGAGCCGCGAAGAACTGGCCAAGGGACTAAAAGAGTCTAGCGATTCTCTGCTTAAGCAACTTGCGGAGATGACTAATGTGCAGGCCCGGCAGCTAGACAGCCTAACGCAAAGCAATGAGCTTAAGCTCGAAAGCATGCGCAAAGCCATGGAAGACAAACTGACGACTCTACAAAGTCAGCTCGATAAGGATGCGCTACAGAACCGCGAAGAACTGGCGAAAACCCTAAAGACATTCGAAGATAGCTTCCGTTCTAATGTGCGGGAGTTTAACGACATCCAAAAGCAGAAGTTCGACGCCCTAAATGAGCAGATAGAAAAACTTGTGCGTGCAACAGAAGATAAGTTAACCCAGATGCGCGACACCCTAGAAAAGCGACTGCAGACGATGCAAAGCGACAACGAGACTAAGCTAGAGAAAATCCGCGGCACAGTGGAAGAAAAACTGCACGACGCGCTAGAAAAACGCTTGGGTGAGTCTTTCGCGCTGGTCAGCGCGAGGCTTGAGGAAGTGCATCGCGGCTTAGGCGAAATGCAGACTCTGGCCACAGGGGTTGGAGACCTAAAGAAGGCCTTAGGCAATGTGAAGGTGCGCGGCGTTCTCGGCGAGGCTCAGCTTGGTGGCATTCTAGAAGAAATCCTGACCCCCGAGCAGTACGAAAAGAATGTGGCCGTTAAGCCTGGCTCCGATAACAGGGTTGAATTCGCAGTCAAAATGCCGGGCAAAGACGAAGATGTGGTTTGGCTGCCTATCGACTCTAAGTTCCCGATTGAGGATTACCAGCGACTGCTTGAGGCCTACGAGCAAGCAGACCCGGACCAAGTAGCAACCCACGCCAAGCAGCTGGAAATGAGTATCAAGAAGTGCGCTAAGGATATCCGTGACAAATACATCGTGCCACCGCACACAACAGACTTTGCGATTATGTTCTTGCCTTTTGAGGGGCTCTATGCCGAAGTACTGCGCATCACCGGACTCTTTGAGCACCTGATGCGAGACTACCGCGTGGCGGTGTGTGGGCCTACCACTGTGGGCGCGTTTTTGAGCAGCCTGCGCATGGGCTTTAGAACGCTAGCCATCGAAAAACGCTCTAACGCCGTGCAGCGGCTGCTGGAAGAGGTAAAGACAGAGTTCGGCAAATTTGGCTTGGCCCTAGACAAAACCAAGAAAAAGCTGCAGGAAGCGAGCAACACCATTGATCAAGCATCGCAAAGGACGCGGGTGATTGCGCGTAAGCTCAAAGACGTACAGGAATTGCCTGAAGCCTCAGCGCACCAAGCAATGTCAGGGGCAGCTGCGGCAGAAGAAGCAGACGAGGATCTTGCAGAAGAAGAGGTGTGAAGCAAAAGGCTCCGTCCCTTTTGCTTCCCTTTTGCTTCACTTTTGCTTCAGAAGCTCTTGACCACTTCGTCGACGAGCCAACCGACGTAGGCTACGGCATCCTGGATGGGCTTTTTGATGGTCATGTCTACGCCCGCGAGCTTGGCGAGCTCTAGCGGTTTGAGAGTGCCGCCGGCTTTAAGCACCTCTATCCAGCGCGCAGCCACGGGCGCGCCGTCTGCTTGGATAGCCCTCGCCACCGCCGTACCTACGGTCAGGCCAGCAGCATAGGTATACGGATATAGACCGCGGTAGTAGTGCGCCTGGCGCATCCAGACCATCTTGGCACCCTCGTCGATAACTACTTCGCCGCCCCAGAACTCCTCAAGAATTTCGCCCTGCACCTTGTTCAATACCGTGGCGGTAATGGGTTGCCCCTGCTCCGCCAAAGTATAGGTGCGGCGTTGCAACTCGCCTTCAATTAAATGGCGTACAAAATTGTGGTGGTAAGTCATGAGAAGTTGCATGATCAGCCAGCGACGCATTTCTTTGCTCTTGCTGTTCGCCAGTATGTGGTCGGCTACCAAGAGCTCGTTAATAGTAGAAGGAGCTTCAATAAAGAACATTGTGGGGCGAGTGTTGGCCAGGCGCTGATACCTCTGCGCTAGCACGCCCTGCCCAGCGTGGCCGAGTTCGTGCGCTAGCGTCAGGGCGTTACGCATGCGGTTGCCCCAGGACATGCTGATATAAGGATGTACCCCATAGACCGAGTTGCAGAATGCGCCAGTGCGCTTCCCCAAATTATCTGCCCGGTCCACCCAGCGGTTGCTTAGGCCATCCTCCATAATTTGTGCGTACTCCGGCCCAAGCACCTTAAGACTAGCCAACAGCAGCTCGCACGCCTCTTCGTAGGTGGTTTCAGGGTTAAAGCTCGGGTCAAGCGGGGCTTCGATGTCGCAGTACAGCATTTTCTCAAGTCCCAAAACCTTCTTGCGTAGCTGTGCGTACTTGCGCATGTGTGGAGCGAGCTCGGTTAGGATGACATCGTGGATATTGTGGTAGATTTCTGTGTTAACCTCTTGCTGGTCAACGAGCATATGGATGGCAGACGCATACCCCCGCAGCTTCGCTAAAACGACATTCTTCTTGACTTCTGAGCCCCACGTGGTGCCATAGGTGTGCAGGTACTGCTTTAGCCCCCTGTTGAGCTCCGCATAGGCATTGCGGCGCAAGGCGAGGTCGGCTGCCGACTCGTGCCTGCCAAGCGACATGGGGTAGAGCTTACCTTCACTGTCAGCCACAGATTCGAACTTAAGGTCAGCCGTGCGAGACCTCTCGTAGACCTCGACAGGTGAGCCTAACACTTCACCGAGCGCCGCCAAGGCCATTTCGGTCTCCGGACCGAGCATATACGGCTTCTTTTCCAGCCACTTCTCGATGGTCATGCGAAATGGCCCCAGCTCCGGTTCGTCACAGAGGTACTTCTCTAATGTGCCCCCCGGCAACCCCAGCGCTTCCGACTGCACAAACGACGTTTGCGCCTGCGCCTCTGCCCCTGCTGCTCCCGCCTTCCCAGCCATGGCTTGGTAGAGCGGGTTAGTTCCGTCGGCAGATAGGTTTAGCGAAGCGTAGGAAAACACCTTTACGGCTCGCGTCTGTAGGGTTTCTAGTGCCAACAGGCAGGCTAACAGCACCTGCGGTCCCTCATGCAGCCGCCCCTTGTAGGCAGCTACACTCCTCACCGACCCAGCTAGTTCGCCTAGCTCCTGCTCCCACGCCAGAGGGGTGGGAAAGATGTCTTCGACGTTCCACGTCTCCGCAACTGGTACTTCCGCGCGTGCAAATTGCACTGCCGTTTAACCGCCTCCCAGTATGTTTAATCGGAAATGAAGGGGTCTCCTTATGCCCATACCTTTCGCTATGCCAAGCATTATTCCTGCAGGTCGCGTGAAGCAAAAGGCTCCGTCCCTTTTGCTTCCTTGGTAGATGTAGGCCTGTAGGTTATACTATGAAGCACACAAAGTTGAAGTAAGAGAAGGTAAGAAGTGAAAATGACTTTTGCAGAACTTAAACTTAACCAATCGTTGGTACTTGCTTTAGCGGCGCAGGGCATAGTGGCGCCCACGCCAGTACAGCAGAAGGCCATACCCGAGGTGCTCGCCAACAAAGATGTAGTAGTCGAATCAAAAACGGGGACAGGTAAGACGCTAGCTTATGTGTTGCCGCTGTTTGAAAAGCTTGATGCGACTCTGCGGGCAATGCAAGCCTTAATCTTGGCCCCGACGCATGAGCTAGCCATGCAAATACTGAAGCAAATAGAACTGCTGTCCGCGACATCGGAGATTAAGCTGACGAGTGCGCCTGTAATAGGCAATGTCAATATCGAGCGCCAGATAGAACGTCTGCGCGAAAAGCCTCATCTACTCGTCGGCACACCCGGCAGAGTCCTTGAGCTGATCACGCGACGCAAAATCACCGCCCACACGTTGAAAATCATCGTCATTGACGAAGCCGATAACCTCTTGAGCGAGGATAACATCGCCGCCGTCACAGCGATTGTTAGAGCCACGCAGAGAGACAGGCAGCTCTTGATGTTTTCTGCGTCTATTACTAAGCATGCCGAGACAGAAGCCAGCAAACTAATGAAGGAACCCCTCTTTATCCGCGAGACTGCACGGCCAGAAGTGCCGAGCAGCATCGAACACATGTATTTCGTGGCCGACGAGCGCGCAAAGTTCGAACTGCTGCGCAAGGCCATTGTCGCCCTGCGTCCGGCGCGCGCCATCATCTTTGTGGGCGACCGCGACGATACCGCAATAATTGTGGATAAGCTCAATTACCATGGGCATAGGGCGGCGGGCATGCACGGCCACTCCGATAAAACAGCGCGCAAGGCTGTGCTCGAGGCCTTTAGAGCGGGCGGTATCGACCTACTAGTAGTTTCCGACCTCGCAGCGCGTGGCCTAGACATCCTAGGCGTTACTCACATCTTCAATTTGCATATGCCTGAGAAGTCCCGTGCCTACTTACACAGGGCTGGCAGGACAGGGCGTATGGGGCAGCACGGAACGACAGTCTCCTTCGCCACGGAGCGAGAAACCGAACTTATCCCGCAGTACGAAAGGGAGTTAGGTATCCATATCTCTAGACGAGAACTCTTTCGGGGAGAGGTGGTCGCGGAGGGACGGAGGGCCGCGACACACCAAAAGACCCCCCGTAGGGCTAAATCAGCGGTAAAGAGGATTGGCAGCCCGCGAGTCGAATAAAGACGCTGAGGTGCTGTGTTGTGAGAATATTTAGGCAGAAATCTACGCGAGAGAAACGTCTGGAGGTTGCGCTTAGGAAAACGCAGCTAACTCTGCATACGCTTATTAACAATCTACCGGGCTTTGTATACCGCTGTGCCAACGACCCGAATTGGACCATGCTCTACATTAGCGACGGCTGTACGGTTATAACAGGCTACCCGCCTGAGGCTTTTATCGGCAACAGGCAGCTTGCCTATAACGATATTATTCATCCTGAACACCGTGAATGGGTGAGCAACCAGCCGCGCCTCATACAGGGCCTGCCGCTAGAGGTCGAGTACCGTATCATTGCTGCCACGGGTGAAATACGCTGGGTGTGGGAACGCGGCCGCGCGGCTTTCGACGACGATGGGAAGTTTTTGTATCTTGAGGGGTTTGTCACGGATATTACTAAGCGCAAGCTTATGGAAATTGAACTCGCAAGCCGGGAAGCGCAGTATCGGCACCTCTTTGAGCTCTCGCCCGATAAAATCGTGGTGGAAGACTTAGAAGGCAACATCTTAGATGCGAACGAGGCTTACTGCCAGGCTTCCGGCTACTCGCGCCAAGAATTAATCGGCGAGAACGTACGCCTGTTTGTGCCCGAAGAGCACTGGCACCTCGTGGCCGGGCACTTAGCGCAAATCGCGTGTGGCCAAACTCTTGTGCATGAAGTCCTCTCCCTGGAAAAGAGCGGCGAAAGAAGGCGCAAGTTGCTGCGCGAACGCGCCATTCCCCTCGGCGGCGACAGGAAGGGCGTGTTGTCCATCGCTACGGACATTGAGGATCAATTGCGGACGATTGAATCTCTACACCAGAGCGAGAAGCGATATCGGTCACTTGTGGAAAACTTGCTTGAAGGCATGGCCATTGTGCGCTTTAGGGGCGAGATTGTTTTCTGGAATGCGTCTGCCGCCAAGATGTTTGGCGTGCATGTTAAGCCAGGTGAGCGTGTGGGACAGGCGCGCAGTTTCTTTCATCCTAGCTCGCTTGACCTCGCACTCAAAGACTTTATGAGTATCAGGGACGGGAAAGACATCGCGGCGGAGTATCAATGCATGCGGCTTGACGGCACCGCCATGTGGCTTGAGATTTACGGCACGCTCATCGACTATGAGGGCGATGCAGCTATGCTGCTCCTAATGCGCGACGTGACCGAGAGAAGGAGCGTGCAGGAGGCTAGGGAGTATCTCTACTGGCATGATTCTTTGACTAGTCTGTACAACCGCCATTACTTTGAAAGGCTTCTGGCCGCAGGGCACATGCCCGCCCCGGCTATAATAGTGGCCGACCTCAACGGACTAAAGCTTATTAACGACAGTTTTGGCCATGCGGCAGGGGATGAGTTGTTGCGAGTGGTGGCGCGCCTGCTCGAACAGCACGCCCCGGATGGAGCGATATGCGCTCGCATTGGCGGGGACGAATTCGTCATCCTCATGCCCGATGCTACGAGTGTTGACGTTGAACGCTGTGTCCTGAGACTAGAAGGCGCAATTTCCGAGCACAACAGCCACACTCAGCAGTATCCGCTCAGTGTATCGTTTGGGCACAAGGCCGCGACGGAGTTTGGCGGAGGGGTTTATGCTCTTTACAAAGAGGCCGATGATCATATGTACCGCGAGAAACTACTGCAGAAGCAAAGTAGCCGGAGCAATCTTGTTCACGTGCTGATGGGCGCGCTGGAAAGCAAGAACTTTGAAACGCGCGCACATGTGGAGCGCATGGGGGAGTTGGCTGTGGGTCTAGCCCGCGCTGTGGACTACCCCGAGGGAGAGATGTTTGACCTAGTGTTGTTTGCGAAGTTTCACGACATTGGCAAGG
>QLUB01000070.1 GCA_018725205.1 candidate division NPL-UPA2 bacterium | reverse complement strand
CGACAAAAAAGCCAAGCCGCAGAAAGAAAGGCGATAAGTAATGACCGCGGAACTACGCGAACAGACCAAAGAATCCACCCGGCTAGATAAGCTTACTTGGGTCAACATGGAGGAGGTCAGATATGGCAGATAAAATTAAAGGAGGTCTTTGGTATGGGTGTCTCTTTAAATTGGGACGGTAGACATATCCTTGCAAATCTTGAATGGAAAACACTTCGTGGTGAGCCAGGGCTTGGTTTTCATCGGCTCACAGCACAAGTTGAAGCAAGTGTTGTCCCTAATGAACATATAAAGGATACGGTTATAATAACAAATTTTAGAGGCGATTTGCGTGTATGTGGAAAAAACTTGGGTTGTTTAAGATCACGCGATGCGGAAACAATTCTTTCAACCTCTGCTTATACGTACCAAAAAACAATCACACTTGTTGTTGAATTGGATACAAGCCGTATTGAAGCAATAGAAAAGATCAGAACCGAAGAGGTTTTAGATTTTGAAATAACCTTGCACGGAATAGCATTCGCCAAATGCGATGTGAAGCATATCCAACCAGTGCAAGTCAGTCTTTTGCACCGCACCAATCAGAGTGAATGGCTTGAAATCCTTAATCAATTAAATTATCAGCAAACAATACTTTTGGAAATACCCGTACCTAGGGACAATACCGATCCCTCGTTGTCAGAGGCAGTGCGGTACTTCCGGTGTGCGCAGGAACATCTGTTGCATAGAAATTTTGAAAGCGCCGTTGCCGAATGCCGGAAAGTTATAGAATCACTGTCCGCTGTCACAAACGATAAATTAAGCAAACCAAAAAACAATGCTAAAGAGTCATGGAGCAAAGACGAACGGTTCTGGAACATTCAAGATGCGGTAAAAACGCTATTCCATCCTGCCCATCATGGAGATACAACTTCGTCCTCAATAAAGTGGGAGGTAGAAGATGCAAAAGCAGCCATAGCCATGACAGCCGTATTCCTTGTTCTGGCTGGCAAAAAACAATGAACAGGCGTGCAATGCAATTGTGTAAGGGCATACTCGCACGCAATTATACCAAGTCACCCGTTACAACGTCAACGAGTTGCAGCAAACCATAGAAAGAAAGGCGATAGATAATGACTACTGTATTCTACGAACAAACTAAAAAATCGAAACGGCTTGGTAAGTTCATTGGGGCTAATCCGGCCTGCCTGTGCTGGCATGGCAGACGGGAGACCATTGGGTATGGCGGGTGAGTGGCGAGAGACGACCATCGGTGAGTTCGCTCCCTTTTCCTACGGTAAGGGGCTGCCCGAACACCGACGCGATTCCTTTGGTGATGTGCCCGTCTTTGGCTCCAATGGCATCGTCGGGTTACATAACGAGGCAATAATCCCCGGTCCGGCAGTAGTCATCGGACGAAAGGGCACCGTTGGCGCTGTTCACTACAGCGCGAAACTATGCTGGCCCATTGATATGACCTTCTACGTAGTCGATGATGACCCGCACGTGCTCCGGTTCAAGTACTACCTCCTCAAGTCGCTGGTTCTGGAGTACATGAATGCAGATAGCGCAGTCCCTGGACTTAATCGCGATGCGGCCCATGCACGCAAGGTTCTCATTCCACCACTCCCCGAACAACGCGCCATCGCCCATATCCTCGGCACACTCGACGACAAGATCGAGCTGAACCGGCGGATGAGCGAGAAGCTGGAGGAGATGGCGCGGGTGCTCTTCAAGTCGTGGTTCGTGGACTTCGATCCCGTCCGCGCCAAGATGGAAGGCCGCTGGCGCAAGGGCGAGTCCCTCCCCGGCTTGCCCAATCACCTTTACGACCTTTTCCCTGACTGTCTCGTGGACTCCGAACTCGGCGAGATTCCGGAGGGGTGGGAGGTGAAGCCGATTGGAGGCGTTGTCAAGGTCGTGGGTGGTAGCACTCCGAGCACTGAGGTGCCCGCGTATTGGGGTGGCGAGTACTACTGGACGACCCCGAAGGACCTGTCCAGCCTGTCAACTCCCGTTCTTCTCGGTACTGAAAGGAAAATCACGAAGCCAGGACTGGCGACGATTAGCTCTGGGTTGCTGCCAGTCGACACGCTATTGATGTCATCCCGGGCGCCTGTCGGCTATCTCGCCGTCACGAAAGTGCCGATTGCGGTCAATCAGGGCTACATCGCGATACCTCCTCACGACCGGTTAAGCAGTCTGTTCCTACTCTATTGGTGTGAAGCCAATATGGAGCGCATCAAGGAGCGTGCAGGTGGCACGACGTTCCAAGAGATCAGCAAGATGAATTTCCGGCCGATTCCCATTGTGCTGCCGGCCGAAGAGGTCTTGGCGTGGTTCAACGTCACGGTTGGCCCGATGTTCGAGCGCATTGTTTCTAACGAGAGAGAATCCCAAACCCTCGCCGCTATCCGCGACGCCCTGCTGCCCAAGCTCATCTCCGGCGAGTTGCGGGTGCCTAATGCGGAACGGATTGCGGGGAGGTGTGTGTGATGGCCAAACGCCCGAAAGGTCGATCCAAGACCAAGGCCGAAGAGGTCAAAGAGCGTTCAGTGCTTGAGATGACACCGACTCTAGCTCGGGCCTTCTTTCTTAAGACGGAGAGCTACTGTAGCGTCGACCTGCCTCTTTACTTTCAATTTGGCGCAATGCTGTCAGCCGTTGCCAAGGAGTTGAAGGGCAAGTGCCTTGCCAATTTGTCCAACAGACCTCGCCAACATGAAGAAGTAAACTACTCACTGCTATCGAACAAGGACGGGCGTTATGCTTGGCGTCCGTTTCAACTCATCCATCCGGCGCTGTATGTCTCCCTTGTGAATCACCTGACCGCACCGAAACAATGGGACATAATCCTTGAACGGCTCAATCGGTTCAGCGAACTGGAGCACTTCGCCTGCCTAAGCATGCCAGTTCAGGCGGTGCCCAAGCGGAAGGATAGGGCAGCCCAAATTCTCCAGTGGTGGCAGGGAATCGAGCAGCAATCCATTGAGCTTGCAATGGAGTATGAGTACGTCTTCCGCGCCGACATCACCGACTGCTACGCCTCGATCTACACGCATTCTATCGCTTGGGCGCTTCACGAAAAAGAAGTCGCCAAGAGCCACCGAAGGGATGCAACGCTCATTGGGAACGTCATTGATTGGCATATCCAGGACATGTGCCATGGACAGACGAACGGCATCCCGCAGGGGTCATCTCTCATGGACTTTATTGCCGAAATGGTACTCGGCTATGCGGATATGCAATTGAGCGATAAGCTTAAGAGTGCGAGCATTAAAGAGTACCGGATTCTCCGTTATCGCGACGACTATCGGGTGTTTGTAAACAACCCCCAGGTCGGGGAAGCAATCCTTAAAGCACTTACGGAAGTTCTGTTCGGGTTGGGCTTGAAACTGAATACATCAAAGACGACTGGGTCGCAGTCCGTCATCAGCAGTTCGTTGAAGCCCGATAAGCGGGCATGGTTACGCGGACGCCAGGGTGACGCGAACTTGCAGAAGCATCTCCTCGTCATCCATGCGCATGGACTCGACTATCCGAATGCTGGAAGCCTGTTGAGAGCCCTGACGCATTTCCATAAACGCTTATGCCTAGTGAAGCACCCTCAAAACCCACGTGTCTTGATCAGCATAGCTGTGGACATCGCGTATAACAGTCCTCGAACCTTCCCGGTATGCGCGGCTATTGTAAGCCGTCTGTTATGCCTTCTCGAAAACAAGGAGGAGCGTGCGCTGGTTCTCGAGATTCTTCACAAGAAACTGTCGAAGCTTCCAAACACGGGGCTGATGGAGGTCTGGCTTCAGCGGATCGGACATTTTTATGATTTTCATCATGACTACGTGGAAAAACTTTGTGGGCTCGTGATGGGCAAGAAAACGGTCCTCTGGAATAGCGATTGGATAACAGCGGAGGCATTGAAGGACGCGATCAACCCTATGCGCGTCTTTGACGCCGCCGCGTTCAAGGCGATGCAACCCGTCGTTTCGCCGTCCGAGATCGAAATATTTGCGTCGGAAAGGTATTATTGAAATGGCCGCTTTCACCGAATCCACTGTCGAGCAGGCTGCGCTGGCCTGGCTGGAGAACATGGGCTACCTAGTTTTGTCGGGGCCGGAGATCGCCACCGGCGAGGTGGCCGCCGAGCGTGAGCACTACGGCCAGGTTTGGCTTCCACACCGCCTGCGGCAGGCGCTGCAGCGCCTCAACCCACGAGTAAGAACTCTACATTTAGCTCAAGGACTCACTCTACCAAAAGTAGTCAATGCTACGGGAGGAAAAAGAGGAACCCTGACCAACCTGCGTTGATTGTCCCAAAGGATACGCTTAATTGGCAAGAAACTGTTTCCAATCAAATTATACGAGGAGGGAGACCCATGACTGAGGAAGATTCCGGCATCGGCCCTGATTGTGCCGATCACTTCGAGATCGGCGAAGAGGTTGTAATTTTGGCAGCATCCGATTCGAGCAAGACTAACAAAGCCCTTGCCGACATCCGTATCCGCATCGGCACGCTGCTCAAGACCGAGACAGTATCATTCCTGCTCGGCGCGGGAGCGTCTGTGGATTGCGGCGGCCAACTGATAGGTTCCGTTCCGCTCGCAGTCGAGCGTAAACTCCAAAACCAGGGGAATCGGTGTGGCCGTGTGCCGCCCTGGTTGAAGGTGTTCTACCTTGCAACGCGCCAGACCGGGGGCGGTGACAGCGTTCCGGTCGAATGCGACGCCATCCTCAAACGGCGTGACAAGCTGAGCGACAGCGACGACCCGAGCGTACTACCACTACCGGTCAACTTCGAGCAGGTTCTCGCACTGCTGCACCGCTGGCGTTCGGCTCTGCCGGAAGCCGGCGGCCGATTGCGCTTGGACGGCTCTCCCTCCGTGGATGTCACAGCAGACGACCTCGACAAGTGCCTCATGCACGCGACGCGCGCCCTGGCGCGGGCCTGTTTTCTGCCGGTGGACGGCAAGGAGTTGGGCCTCACGACCTACAAGACTCTTGTCCGCAAGCTCCTGACCCGCCCGCTCAACCTCAAGCGGGTGAATGTCTTCACGCTCAACTACGACACGCTCGTCGAGCAGGCCACCGACGCCGAAGGAGTCGTCCTCTTGGACGGTTTCGTCGGCACGCAACGCCGCGTCTTCCGGCCCGAAAGCTACGAGCAAGATCTCTACTTCCCGGCGGAGACTACCGAGGGCCGCGTTCACCGCTTCGACCGGGTCCTGCACCTCTACAAGTTGCACGGCTCCATCACGTGGACGGCGAACGAACCATCGATCGACGACCCCTACGGCGTGCGTTCGGCGGCGTTCAATCCGGAGGGGACGCAGCCGCTACTGATCTATCCGACGCCGGCCAAGTACGGCGAGACGCTGGGCATGCCGTACTCCGAGCTGTTCCGGCGCTTCGCGGGCACCCTCGTTCGGCCCCAGTCGGTGCTGTTCGTCATCGGCTACGGTTTCGGGGACGAGCACGTGAACGCGATCATTCGGCAGGCGCTAGCTGTGCCGAGCTTTACGCTGGTCGTCGTCGATCCCAATCCAAGGAGTCAGTTCGTCGCTAAGCTCCGAGAGCAGAAGGATCGCCGCGCCTGGATTGCCAAAGGAAAGATCCTGGGGACGATCTCGGGGTTTGTCGAGCATCTTCTCCCGGACCTGCGGGATGAGGAAGTGCGCAAGAAGGTGCTGGCGACATTCCGCGCTCTTAACCTTGAGTCCGGCAGCGCTCAGAACGAGGAGGGATCCGATGCCAACTGACTTCGAGATTGGCCGGGTAGTTGCCGTGGACACGGCGCAGGTCAGCATCGAGTTGAACCGCGACCTCAAAGGGATGAGTCGGAGTACCTACGAGGGCCCTCAGGAAGTCGGGCGCATCAACTCCTACGTGATCATCCCGGTGGGCGCCCGGCGGCTCGTGGCGATGGTGACGCGCGTCGTCCTGGTCGAAGAGGCGGAGATGAAGGCCGACCGGACAATGGTGGCGCTTCCAGCCGCCCGGCGCCTGATGAAGGCGACGCTCATCGGCACCATCGACGGCGACTCGTTCCGGCAGGGCGTTTCGCTCTTTCCAGTGCTCGACAGTCCCGTCTATCTGGCAGCGCGGGTCGATCTCGATGCGATCTTCGGACCGATCGGGTCCACCGGGAACACGTTGGCTGACCCGGAGAAACCCGGCTTCTGCATCCCCATCGGAGAGTCGGCTGTCGTGCAGGGCCGTCCCATTAGGATCGACCCCGATGCCTTCTTTGGCAAGCACGCCGCCATCCTTGGCAGCACCGGCTCAGGCAAGTCCTGCACGATCGCAAGCCTGATTCAGTCGATTCGTGAGCAGCCGGCCGTGAAGCGAACGACCTTCGTGATCTTGGACACCAACGGCGAGTATCGCACGGCGTTTCAGAAACAGAAGGACGGTTGCGCTTGGGAGGACGTCGGTTCCGGAAAGGCTCTCTACATCCCGTCTGACCCCCGAAAGGCAGGCGAGCGCCTCGTCATCCCGTACTGGTTCATGAATGCCGAGGACTTCGTGCGGCTCTTTCAGGCGTCCAAAGGCGTGCAGCGACCCGTACTCCTGGAGGCGCTGCGCCTCGCGCGCAACGACACGCCCAGCGCCTCGCCGCTCGCCATCCTGCGTGAAGAACTTGTTCACGAGATCAACCGCATCTGGTCGCTCTCGGGGAAGGACGAGAAGACATCCAAGGATGTGAAGGACGTGGCAAATGGCCTCAAGACACTAATCGGGCAGGTTGACTTCACCGCGGCGTGGACTGATTCGGAGGCCACGTACTCCCTTACCAAAGCGGCTGTCGAGACCGCGCTCGACGTCGTCTCGACGACCGCCGAGGTCCACATCGACAAAGACACCTACCCCAAGGTGCTTCCTGCTGACGCGAGGAAGGCGATCCGTGATGCCATCGGCCCTATCTACGAAAAACTGACTGTGACGCAACTCGGCGAGAGTGCCGGCGGCACAGGCCGCTCGGCGGACGCGCCGTCGCACTTCGACAAGCTGAAGTTCCGCTCCCGCCACATCGAGCAAGTCCTCCGCCGCGAAGAGTCGGGCGGTGCGCGGGCGCGGGATTTCTCGGGGACGATGCTGCTACGCATCGACCGCCTGCTGGCAGATCGGCGGTTCGACTTCCTGTTCGGCCCTGTCGGTGAGGCGTTGCCCAACCCGGCACACGCACTGGCCACGTTTCTTCGCGATATGCTCGGCATCGGCGCCTCCTCGGAGGCTGCGTTGTCGAACGACGCCGACGTTCCGAGGGGTCGCTTGTCGTTCTACGACCGACAGCGGGCCAACGCGAGTGCCGTCGATGTCGTTATCCTGGATCTGAGCCTCCTTGCATCTGAGGTGCTGGAGAACGTGACCGCGCTGATCGGTCGGCTGATCCTGGAGTTCCTGCAGCGCCTTGGCGAGCAAGGCGGTGAAGAAATGCGCGGCTCGCTCCCTGTCGTTCTCGTCTTGGAGGAGGCACAGAACTACATCCAGCAGCCGCGCTTCGCCGAGGAAGAGTCGATCGCCCGCGTCGTCTTTGAGCGCATTGCCCGTGAGGGGCGGAAGTATGGCTTGAGCCTGGTCGTTGCCTCCCAGCGGCCGAGTGAACTCTCGAAGACGGTGCTGTCGCAATGTAGCAGCTTCATTGTTCACCGCCTTCAGAACCCCGAAGACCTGCGCTACTTCAAGGAGATTGTTCCCAGCATCTACGGGCCGATGCTGGAGCAGATCCCGGCCCTTGCCCCGCAAACGGCTCTCGTTCTCGGCGAGTGCGTTCCTGCACCCGCGCTGGTCAAGATTCGCGAAGCGCGCCCGGTGCCCAGAAGTCGCGACCCGAAGTTCTATCGGTATTGGGTGAGCGATAGGGCTCTGAAAGTGGACGTTGAGGGCATTTGCAAGCAGTGGGAAGGCGCCACCAAGGCAGAGGATAAGGGGGCAGGTGGATGACCGATTGTGGCGTGACCGAGTTCGTCGTCGAAGGAGCCACCCTCGCCTGGCTCGAAACACTGGCTTGGCAGACCGCCCACGGCCAGAACATCGCGCCGGACATGCTTGGGGCTGAGTACCGCGACTCTGGCGACGTGCGTGGGCGCAGCGGCTGTGCGACACGCTGTGGCCGAAGCTTATTTCCGGCAAACTGCAGGTGAGGTCTACCACAGAGTGCTTTCTGAATTGCAGGGCTATTCATGAATAACAGCCAAGACGACTGTTGGCTTGCATGTGCAGGACGGGGAGCGCTAGTTCACGAATAGATGAAAAAAAGGAGGCACCGTTTTCATGAGCGAACTTAAGACCTGTTTCAAGAAGGTTGACTATGATCTAAGCGGCCTGCTTCATTACATCGAGTTCGGCGATATTGGCTTGCCGGATATCCAGCGGCCGTTCGTGTGGTCCAATACGAAGGTGCGCGATCTGCTTGACTCGATGTATCGCGGCTTTCCGGTCGGTTATCTGCTGTTCTGGGAAAACTCGGCGGCAAACGGCACTAAACCGATCGGACGTGACCCCAAGCAGCACAAAGTACCGGCGCGCCTGATCGTGGACGGGCAGCAGCGCCTGACCTCACTTTATGCGGTGTTTCGCGGCAAAAAGGTGCTGGACAGTGATTACCGTGAACGGCAGATCGAGATAGCCTTTCGGCCGCGGGACGGTAAATTCGAGGTAGCGGACGCAGCCATCAGGCGTGATTCGGAGTGGATCGCCGACATCTCCAGTATCTGGGCGTCAGGCAAACCGATCTTCCAGGTGATCAAGGTCTTTTTGAAAGCTTTGGAAGCAAAAGGTGTACTCAGTGATGAAGACGAAGAACGAATCGCCCACAACATTGACCGGCTTTTTGACCTGCAAAATTACCCGTTCACGGCGCTGGAGATAGCGCCCACGGTGGATGAAGAGCAGGTAGCCGACATCTTTGTGCGCATCAACAGCGAGGGGGTACGCCTGAACCAGGCGGACTTTATCCTCACCCTTATGTCTGTGTTTTGGGACGAAGGCCGTGCGGCGCTGGAGGAGTTTTGTCGCCTGGCGCGTAAAGCTCCAGACAATAATGCACCGCCCTCGCCGTTCAATTACTTCATTCAGCCGGATCCTGACCAGATGCTGCGCGTGGCTGTTGCTTTCGGATTCAAGCGTGCGCGCCTAAAGAACGTGTACCAGCTTCTCCGCGGCAAAGACTTAGAAACCGAGGCCTTCTCCGACGAGCGGCGCGAAGCCCAGTTCAAGGTGCTCCGGGAAGCGCAGGCGGAGGCGTTGAATCTTACGCGCTGGCACCAGTTTTTATCTTGCCTTACCGGGGCGGGCTTCCGCAGCGCGGAGATGATTTCGTCTCAAGCCACTCTGTTGTACGCCTATGTCTTTTATCTTCTTGGACGAAGGCGTTTTAATATGCCGGAGTATCAGCTGCAGAAGCTGATCGGCCGCTGGTTCTTCGCCGCAAGTCTGACCGGGCGGTACACCGGGTCGCCGGAAACGGTGATGGACAGTGACCTCAATCGCATAGGAGAGGCTAAGTGCAGCAATTCGTTTGCCTCCATCCTGGAAGAGATGATGGCCAGTCAACTGACGGGCGACTTCTGGACGGTAACCCTGCCAGCCTACCTAGACACCTCCTCAGCACGGAATCCCGGGCTATTCGCTTTCATTGCAGCACAGAACCTGCTTGGCGCATCGGTGCTGTTTTCGCACAAAAAGGTCTCGGATTTGCTCGACCCGGCTCTCAAACCCGTTAAAAAAGCGCTTGAGCGCCATCATCTGTTCCCCCGTGGATGGCTTGAGGGTCAGGGGGTCAAGGACCTCAAAAAAATTAACCAGTTAGCCAATTTTGCCTTGCTGGAGTGGCCGGAAAACATCAGTATAAGGGACGCTTCGCCCGTAGAGTACGTACCGGAAGTAGAAAAGCGCTTTTCCACCGGCGAGTGGGCTCGGATGCATGAGCTCCACGCTTTGCCGCTGGGATGGCAGGGGATGCCGTATGAAGCATTCCTCATAGAGCGACGAAAGTTGATGGCGGCTATCATCCGGCGTGGTTTCGAGCTGCTCCGGCAGGTGACGATATGAGATATTTTACTGAGTCCGAGGTCGAAGCCGCCGCGTTGGCCTGACTGGAGGACTTGGGCTATCTGGTTCTATCGGGGCCGGACATATCGCCTGGCGGCGATGCCCTCACCCCTGCCCTCTCCCGCCGGGAGAGGGAGAGCTACGGTCAGGTGACCGCCGAGAGGGAGAGCTACGGCCAA